>JBAQFZ010000128.1:0-8759 GCA_049287525.1 Halobacteriota archaeon
GGGGTTTGCGGATGTGCTCTTTTAGGGTTGTAGCCTATACAACGCAGAAAGTCAGGGTATAAATAATACCATCCTCCTTCTCTTCTATTTTTGTTTTCAACATCCTATTCCTTGTGATAAAACTCAATAACCTTCTCTTTTTCATCAAAGCAAATTAAAAACCTCTCAAATATGCCCTTTCTCCCAATGATGTTGAACCCGATGCCAAGCTGTTTCGAAAACCCTATACCTGCCTCAAACTTTTCATCGCAGATTTGAATCTCCAATTGATGTATATAAATGATTATAAGAGACCCGTCACCAACCGTAAAATATTCCCTCTTTCCCTCCTCTAACTTTAAGTTGAGGTCTTCTGCAACATCAGCTTGAAATACAGAATAACCTGCACCAGAATCAACAAATGCATTATAAATAATCCACCCAGCTTCTCCTTTGATTTTAAGCGGGACAATCGGTAAATACCTTCCCCTGAGCTTTATGTACGGAAATTTCATAATAGCGTCACTGTCTCTTCATCTGTTGGCATATAAGTTATATAAATCTCCTTTCTAGGGCATATTTTTTTCGCCTTTTCAAATGCATCATGTCCCGAACTACTTACAGCAACTACTCTCTCATCAACTATCGCCAGATACTTTCCCGGATACTCCTCAGAGAGTTTCTGCGAATGCTTTAATAGATATTCATGCGGTTCCATCTTACCTCTCCCTTTTCCTTCTTCTTTATTCCTTTTATATGTCAATAGATATTTTTATATAAATAAAATATTTTTAGTCAAGGTTTTTGCCGAAGGTAAAAAGGTTGTTGGTAAAGCTTTTCTTTCTAAGAAAAGGTTTTTCATACTTCATCTGCATTTCTCACTGTGTATTTCGCTATGTACAAAGCATCCATTACATCTACTATTCCATCACCAGTAGCAGGATCAACGTCTGCAATGAACATCCCCGGGTCTGGCGCATTTCCCACCGTGTATTTCGCTATCTCTAATGAATCCATTATGTCTACATCGTTGTCACGGTCAACATCGCCTCTTCTAAGCACCGTTAAAGAGATGCTCACGGAACTATCCGAATTACCGCTCGTGTCGGTTGCCGTGACGGCTAAATTAGGTGTGAGGTTAATACCTGCCGTTGCGTTCGTAGTGATTGTCCATATATCAGTTCCGGGGATGTTGGTCATCGGGGCTGCGGGTGAGCCACCGATAGGGGATAAGTCAATGGTAACTGCGTCAACCCCGGTGTTATCTGTAACCGTAACGTTCAGTTGAGAAATGTTTGTGCCCGGTATTCTCGGTCTGCCGTTGTCCATAAGTATCGCTGCTGGTGTTGCGGTGGGATTGGTGACGAGGGGTGAGGTGC
Source organism: Halobacteriota archaeon (assembly GCA_049287525.1). GTDB lineage: Archaea > Halobacteriota > Syntropharchaeia > Alkanophagales > Methanospirareceae > QENJ01. The sequence goes on from JBAQFZ010000128.1 coordinate 1,359, forward strand.
CGTCTTCTGAAGATGAACCCCTGCTATACGACACCACCAATTTCGGGCGCTCAATTGCATTCCCCCAATCGGAACTTCGGAACGCAATATAACTGTCGCCGACCTCGTTTGCCTTTATAAAGAACCCCGTATTGTCGTAAGTGCCATTGACATAACCCTGCACCAAATCAGTAACATCAAACTCATAATATGCGTTATCCGGTGCACCATAGGGGAATGTCACAGCATCATAAGGCATATTCCCCTGTGCCACATTGTTCCTGTCATACCAATCTCCACCCGGGCGGTTCCATGCAACACCGTTCGTTCGATTGTTCCAGTTCACGTAGTTTTCAGCCCAATCCACAGGTCTGTATATCTCAACATTAGTGCTTTTGTTATGGTACTCATAATACCAGAACAATGATAGTTTCGCACTTTTAATAATATCCGTTGAGTTTAACTGTGAGAGATTGAACCATATTACCCCTCTATAATTTGTATCCGGACTTAATCTTCCGGCATCTATCCATACCGTATCGTTGAGCACCACGTTTGGAGTGGAGCTGCGCAATCTGTTATCTATTGCATCAGTTATTGTTATCGTAGCACCGGGAGTAGTAAAGTTGTAATCCTCAGAGACAGCAAAGTTATCTGCTGCATCCTTACTCTTAGCCCGATAATGATATGTGGTGTTAGTACTTAACCCGGTTACGAGCACGCTATGGTTGGTAACCCGGCTGGTATCTAAACTGGTAGTTAGTCCGTAATTGGTATCCCATCCATATTCAACCTGAGAATCGGCTGGCTCATCTGTGGTCCAGGTAATGGTTGCTGAAGACCCGGTTATATCAGGTACAGTAACATTTGATATCACCGGCGGTGCGGTATCTATTCTCAACGTTACGTTTTTTGCGCTTTCAACATTTGTGTTATTGTCCACTGAGTAATACCATATTTCTGTAACCCCCTCGTTATTCACGGTTACATTAAACGAATCGCCATAAGTTGCATTTAACGGTATCGTCAGGTTGCTCTCACCTTTTTTCGGGATTGTGTAATTGAAACCTTCAATTTCTACTGTTATTTCATCCGGTGACGATAAATTTGTATAGCTAACACCAGACCCACCAGTATCATTACAAAAGAACATCACCGTCACCGGTGTAACATTATTCCACCCAGCATCATTTAGCGCGGGGATGATGGTAGCGTTCGTTATTGGTGGTAAAGCATCGCCTACGGGATTCAGCGTGAAAATAACCACGGTTGTTTCGTTTGCCACCACCGTAGCGTTTTTAGTGGCGTTTTCATAGCCTTCTGCCGATGCTATAACAGTGTAAATTCCAACGGGTACATTTGCTATCCTGTATCTGCCTGTTTCATTAGTGGTAGCAAATCTCGTGCCATCGGTTAATGTTGCATTTCCAATGGCAGTGCCATTGGTATCGGTAACATTACCTGAGGTTGTGCCTGTGGCTGCACCCGGACTTAAAGCTGCTTCTGCTGTATTTCCATAAGCACCCATGTTTACTCTGCCGCCGTTCGGTACAGGTTCATTAACATAAACCCCATAAACTGGGTCTTCTTCGTAGGGCACACCGGCATCTATGCACGGGCTGGAATCGGCAAGGTGGAAATCGCCATTGTCAGCGTCTACAAATAATGGATTGGTTTCTATATCGCCTTTGCCTGCTGAAGTATTATTATAGTCGCCCAGGGCATTCTGCCAGACGTCGTTATAACTGATGGTTGTTGGCTCGATTGTTTCCATATAATTTATTCCATACCCGCTATTGTTTGCGATTATGTTATTGGATATATTCAATTGCACCCATTCCGTGCCCATCTTGATACCGTCGCCACTATTGTTGTAGATTACGTTGTTAATGACAGCCACATCAGACATTTGGTCTTGGAAGCCATAAGTATATCGTGTTGTCCTAATTCCGTGCCCAGTGTTGCTATGTATGCGATTGTTTATAATTGTCACGTTTCTTCTCGCCCATTGTGGTTCAATAAGAATAGCTTCCCACGAAGCACCTGTTATAGTATTATTTTTTATAATCACATGCGATAATCCGTCGTTCCAAATACAGTTCAATGCGCCTGCTCCAATAAGCATATTGTTGTATATATATACATAACTCCCACCATGCCCTCTTATGTTGTAATTGTATCCCCCATAAACATAATTATCATAAATATATACATACTTATTATTCCTGTTTATATCTATTCCCGCACCACCACTAACATCGGTTAGTGTATTATTGATTACATGGATATTTTCAGAGAAGCAAAAAACAATAGAAGAGTGAAAGAGATAGTTATTTCTTATAAAGACGTCTTTAGCACTTGCTGATGACCCCCCGCCTGTTGGGTTTATTGCTATAAGGTTACCTAATTGTGATTCATCCAGTATATCTTCTACAGTTATGTTATTTACATTCCAGGCATGGACTAATGAGCCGCCGCTTCCTGCATATGAACTTGTCACTTTAAATCCTTTAAAGGTTAAATTCTCAAGTATCGGTATGTTCCCCCAATTTTCTTCAGGACTTGGATTTTCATGCGGTATAATGAATACATCCTTTTTTGAATCACAGCTTCTTATCTCAGATGTATGAGTGCCCTGAATAGTGATATTATTCATATAAATAACAATCGTATTATGAACATCATGAACACCTGCGGCAAGTTCAACTGTTCCACCTTCTAAGGGCAGCATCTCTATGGCATCCTGTATGGAATCGCCTGGTTGAACCGTAACAGGATTTTGAGATGAAAGAGTAGTAAAACTGTTTACAGAGCTCTTTACATAATAAGATGCATCCCAGGGAATATAAGTATATATCTCATAGTAATAGGTGGTACTTGCTGTTAAGCGTGTCAACTTAACATCCACCTCATCCACATCTTCAAACCAGTCAGACCACAAAGCATCACTCATATCTGCATTAGTGGAGTATTTTACCCTGTGGTTCCAGGTATGAGGATAAGAGAAGCTTATACGAACTGTAGTAGCAAGAGGATGGTATGAAGTAATGGTGGTTTGCGAGGGCATTGATGTCGTGTCCACGGTATTATAATACCATCCTAACAATGTCTCGTATTGACCTGTTCCAGTTATCAGAGCCCATTTGCCATTGCCTGTTACATTGTAGCCCAGAGTAGGAACTAAATACGGCATATTTGAGTTTAATCCTGATGCTTTTGTTGTATCCTCAATCCATTGGCTTCCATCCCAGTAAAACACCCTTAATGAGGTTGAGTAGATACTTCCGGCAATTACATTCCACCTATTGTCACCAAAGATATTAAACCCGGCAGTTACTACTGACCGCTGACCAACATCAGGCAAACCATTCACCCTTAAGGAATCTTCTAACCATTGCGTTCCGGTTCCGTCCCAATAAAAGGCTCTGAATGTGCCATCTTCAGTTCCAGTAAGTAAAGTCAGTTTCCCATCACCGGTTAAATCTTCTATAAAGGTATGTGAAGCTCTTCCTGATATATCCGGCAACCCCACCACCCTTGAAGAATCTTCTACCCACTTTGTGCCATCCCAGTAATAACCGTGAAATTTACTGGCACGAGTAATCAATGTCCATTTGTTATCTCCTGTTAGATTATAGACTAAGGCAGGATATTCATGCCATCCCGCTGTTAGTCCACTAACCAAAGCAGTATCTTTTACCCATTCATTTATACCCTCATCGTAATAATAACCAAAAACCCCATTATTCACATCAGTACCAGTTATTAAAACCCATTTTCCATCGTTTCTTAAATTGTAGGTAATATGAGGATAGAGATTATCATAATAAGCAGAAGGCCAGTCACCAATTACCAAAGCTTTTTTGCTCTCCCACCCGGAAGACCAGACACCAGTTGTTTCTGATTCTATGGTAAACGAATAACTATCCTGAGTCATATTATTGGCTGGTGAGGCTAAATCTTGAGCATCTATGGTTACATCTACCACCTGGCTATAGCTAAAGTCACTTGCCGGGTCGTATGTTAAGGTATAATCATTTGCTGTGCCGGTAATGGTTGGAGTTACAGTAGTTCCTTCTACTTTCATTACAATAGAGGACTGATCAACTCCATCTCCATCATCTTTTATATGCACCACGATATTCGTATCTTTAGCTACTCCAGTGGCATTCTTGGCCGGGTTATGACCTGAGGTATATGGAGAAGTAATGTCAGGTCCTGCTGGAGTGCCTTTAGATGCCTCAACCGTATTCCCATAAGCACCCATGTTTATATGCCCATCAGGATAGTCGGGTTCATTAAAGTAATCAGAAGAAGGATCACCTGCATCTATGCAGGGGCTATGTTCAGAATCAGTAAGCCATTTAGAGCCGTCCCATCTCTCAACAGTGCTTTTGAGATGGAAGTCACCATTGGCAGGATCTGCAAAGAGTGGATCTTCGTGGATTTCACCAGTTCCTTCTAATGCATTAAAATAATTACCTTGGGTATTATTCTCGATATTGTTGTAACTATGAGAAATATTGCCTTTAACATGATTAATCCCATATCCTCCGTTATTTATGATTATATTGTTCTTCAACCCCAGTATTTCGTAATAGTCACTGTTCATATAGATGCCGTCACCGTTATTATTATAAATCACATTATTCACCATACTAACATTTGTTCCATAAACTTGGTTGTAACCAATATCAATAGCCTGCATCCCGTCTCCTGCGTTACTATAAATCAAATTGTTCCTAATCGTGAAATTTTTAATTGTAAATTGTGGTCTGAGATATATACCCGCCATTGTCGTTCCTGTTATCGTGTTATCGCTTATCACACTATCTGTTTGAGACATCTCCACAAATATACCCCTTTGACTGCCGATAATTGTGTTGTTACGAATTGTGAATTTGCTACCAGTATCAACTGTAAGAGCGCCATTTGCTCCGCAATTCTCGATATAATTATCTTCTATAACTATTTCTGCATTATTCCTGTCACTATGTAGTCCATAACATCCACTATGGTCTTTTAGAATATTGTTTTTAACAATCGCATGTGTAGTATAATAAAATGCCAAATTCCCGTGCTCTATGACATTATTCCTAATAATAAGGTCTTCAGTTCTTGCAGTTGTTGCGCCCCCTGTTGGATTTATTGCAACCAGAGAACTGTATCCAGAACATTTTATATTTTCAACGGTGAAATTTGTAACATGCCATGCCCTTATAAACAATCGCCGTGAGTTATTATTCGTTTCTACAGTAAAATTGCTGAATGTTATATTATCTTTTTGCCCGATACTATTCCAGTCGTCTCCAGCAGCAGGATTTAAATGCGGAATATTAAAGAAATCACCAACAAAATTACTCTTAAGAATTGATGCATGAGTACCGGTTATAATGACATTGCTCTTATCAATAATTATTGTATTAGTGATATCGTGCACTCCCGCTGCAAGTTCTATTATACCGCCTTCCGCCGGAAGATTATTTATCGCGTCCTGGATAGATTCACCGGGCTGGACGGTGATGGTAGTAGCGCTTGCCACACTAATACCAGTAACTAATAAAATCAATATCCCCATACACGCAATGCCCTTATCTAAACTTCCAGTTCTTCTTTGCTTCCTGTTTCGTTTCATGACAATCACCTTTAGATTTCTTTTCATGATAATCCATTCAAATTGTTTACTTTATGTATTCTCATAGCCTATTGTTTTTTAGTATATATATCGAATCCATATTTTAGCGGTTTTGAAGAAGATATTTATACCTCCTAAATTTTGGTTTGATCGTTTCTAACGTAACCCTGAAAGGAGAGGAATAGGTAAGGGCGGGCGAATGTGTGAATACGCTTACGATTCATCACATGAAGTTGCGAAGAATTGGATGTTCGCAAGACGTCTCTCCATTTTGTATCGCTGAGACAAGAAGATGATACCCCGTACTGGATTCCTGTTTGACCTGCATCCTGTACTTGCATCCTGCATCTTGCATCTTCATACAAAACATCTAAATCATTCCATTCTGATAGCAGGTATCCAGTCATAATAAACTCTCCCATTCGCATCTGTAAATTTAGTGCTTGTGATTGTACCATATTCATTCGTGAATGTTTGATTGTGTATGATCTGCGGATACGAGCCCGTGCGAATGGTGTAGTTGTATGTTTCGTTTGCTACGAGCGTGAAAGGTTCTAAAAACGAGATATTGCGCCAATCCCCGGTGTAACCGTTCCCGGTTGCGGTTACATTCAACGTTGAGTTCCATAATCTTACGTATTCCGTATGCCCGCCGGTGCCTGCGCATGGATATGTATAAAGCTTTTGCACGGTGATTGTTTGGTTTGGCGTGATTGTGCCGGTATGCGTGCCTGAGATGCTGGGGTATGTTCCTGAGCCTGTATCGAAGTTACAAGATAAATCTATACCGAAGATACTTATGTTCACACATTTTGTGGTTGCATTTGTGGCGTCTTCGTCATCGGTTACTGTTAGATTCACGGTGTAAGTACCGGCTGACGCATAAGAATGTGTGATAATTGGTTCTGTGGTGTTCGTGACGTTTCCGTCTCCGAAGTTCCATTCGTAATTGATGATGGTTCCATCCGGGTCCGTGGAATTGGCGGCGTTAAAAGTTATCATTTGGTTAATAACTGGATTACCTGGTGAATATGAGTAAGATGCGACTGGTTGCTGGTTCGTTCCCACTTTCCATGTCCATGTCTGTATTGCGGTACCATTTGGATTAGAAACCGCGACTGAGACGTTCCAGGTTCCATTCGCGGCACTCGTGTGTGTGTATGCCGCTTCGGTCACGCTTTCGTTTGTTTGCACTTCTGTTCCATTTATATGCCAGCTTACGTTCACTATTTGATTTAGCGTGATGTTGAACGTTCTCGTTGCTCCTGCTGCGTCTCTCACTCGAGACTGCGGATAAGATGAGCGTATGGTTGGCGGAGGCGACTTAGAAGCTTCTTTTGTATTTCCATAAGCACCTATGTTTAATCTTCCGCCGTTTGGTTCCGGCTCGTTTGAATAATCAGAAGCTGGGTCGCCTGCGTCTATACATGGGCTACTTTCAAAGTCAATAACCCATGTTGAGCCATTCCAATGCCCACCGGTGCTTTTCAGATGGAAATTGTTGTTTATAGGTTCTGCAAATAGAGGATCAGTAGATATATCACTTGTGCTTGGTGAAGTATTATTACTATACTTTTGCACTTTTAATATATATAGCACACACCTACTTTTAAGTGCACAAGAAACAGCCACTATATAAACTTTTCGTGGCGCACTGTGTACAAAAGGAGGTGATGTATATGATTGAAATTTTTGTCCCTGCCTTGCTAATTGCCTATCTTGAGGGTTTTAGAGTGGCCTTTAACAAACCGGGATACACGTATTTTATTGGCTTTATCTGGGCGCTT
>JBAQFZ010000129.1:0-4848 GCA_049287525.1 Halobacteriota archaeon
AGGAAGAGGAACTTGTGCAGGTTGACACGACAGCCAAAATCGTGCTTACGAATGCTATGGACAACCATTCTTTCATTGCGCAGATCTTAGCAGACAGGGCTGCAGAGTTGTGTGATGATCCTGCAAATGAGACGGTTGTGATCGTTGGTCATGGTGAGTTTGAAGAGAGATACTTCGAGGGCTGGGTAAACTCTTCCAAATCACTTGCAGAAAAGATAAAACTGATATTAAGGCATTCTAAAGGCATCAATATCGAAGATGTGAGGTATTCGTTTGTGTACCCGCCAGAAGACTACCCGGTAAATCTTACGGTCAGGGCGGTTGTGGAGAATGTTTCCACAAATTCCCATCCCATTGTGGTTCCACTAATGATAAGCGAAGGCTTCTTCACTGACCAGTATATTCCCAGCATGCTGCTTGCAGGACTTGACTACGCATATCCGGAAAAAGGAAAAAGAGCACTGACGCCTCATGATAACGTAGCGAACTGGATAGAAGTAACTGCATTTAAAGAACTCTCATACCCGGCGGTTCTGATCTATGACGGGGAAGAATTACAGGAAATAACAATTGAAGAAGTAGGTGCTTATCATGGAGATATATGCCCCTGTGTAGCGTTTGCATTCAGGTCAACGCTGCGAGCTTTTTCTGATGAGGAACTATGGGACGGCATCCCGCATAGAGGTGACGTGAAGATCATCAGCGCAAATCCTTCTGACGGGCACCGAATGACATTTCAATACCTACTGGATTCGATCAAGAACGTGGTGGTTCAGCCACCGGAAGGCACGGACATAATAAACATTACCGCAGATAACTACGTTTACACTTTCATAAACAAATCTACCAGCGATTCGATCACGCTCCGGGTAAAGGAAGAGATATTCCCGGAACGATTCTTTGAACTGAGGACGAAGAATAAGCTGGGAACTGCAACGCCAGAAGAGAAGAAAGCATTTACACTACTCTGGGAAGAGTTAAAGGAGAAGGCGATGTACAAGCCAGTGGACCGCGTTTTCGAGGAAGTGGAACCTGGCACGAGTTTTGAGACCGGCGAAGGAACATATCCGAGCATCTTCGGAGTGCATGAAGGAACGATTACACCCTTACATAACGTCATTGCCGGTAAGATGTATACATATCCGTGCAAAGGCACAGGCGGGCATTCAGAATACATCAGGATTTACAATGAGAGTAGAACGATAGCAGAAGCTCATTGGAACGGCTATACCGGGGGTTATCATAACATATCATTCGATACGACGTTCATTTTAGAAGCAGGGAAAAAATACAACTACACCATTCGTACAGGCTCATATCCGCAGATACATCATACCGACAGATTGGAAACCTCTGATGGGGTTATTGAATGCACTCAGTTCGTGGATGCAAACGGAAAAAGCCATGATGACTGGATTCCCGCGATAAGGTTGTTTTTAGAAACGAAAACCGGATAAAGATGTTTAGGGGGACAGAGGTCTCATACGGTCATCTGTTCCCTGCTTTTTTTTGGATTAAATGAATGAAATTCAAATTGGAGATGGAGAAAAAAGCAAGAAGAAAAGGTTAAAATCGCATATTGAAGAGCCGAAGAAGAGATGGGGCTTTGACCCTCTTGATGCATTTGCCGGGACAGGATATGACCCTGAATTCCGAGCTAAATTCGCTGAAGACTATTCCGAGCAGGTAAATACAACAATTACAAATATGGAAGTTGTTCTCATTTCCTGTGGCAGGTGAACGACCTCGAAAAACATTTGAAGAAGAGCACTTTGTGGACATCATCGCAGCAACCTAGACCCGTGGATTAACCAACAACTCCAATCAGTTCAGTCTGAGACAGGGATATGGATTTACTGTCCGCTTTTTCTAAGTTATTGGTACCGTTACGTTTCCTTTTGAGATACCGCTCGCACTGCTTTAATCTATCGTAGCCCAGCATCGTGCCAAGGATAAAGTCCTCCTCATCTGTTAAATTTGACAACGATTCAAAATTCATCTGTTTAATGACATCAATGCAGATAGAATTGCCGAAGAAGACGTTTATTTTCGTTCCGTTTACCTTTTGAATATAATAATCTATCATTTCCCTTTTCAGTTTTTTCTCAATCGCATCTCTCTCCGATGCTTTCGTCGTATGAAGAACGAGGGTTCTCAATCCTTTCTTATATTCCTGAATATGGTGGATAAACACTTCCATAGCTCTTCTATCGTATACTCACGCTCACTTTGCCAGGGGAAAAATAAAAAAGGAATTAAAGCTAAGCTAAAGCGCTTTTGCAACCTTTAATCCCCATGCTTCGGCGTCTTCAAGTGCAGGTTCAACCTCTCCGTCAACCTTGAACCCTTCAGCGACGATTTCGGCACCGCATTTCTTCAGTGCTTCTTCGAGGATATCCACTGCGGTGCAGAACGAATCCGGGTACTCCTCACTATCACCCGGACCAAAAACCGCTGCCTTTTTACCTCCCAGAGATACGCCGTCCATCGCTTCGTGGAAATCCACGAAATCATCCTGCAAATCGCCTTCGCCCCACGTAGAGCACCCGAATACAATCGCATCATAATCCGCAAGCTCGCCAACACTCGCTTCTGTCACGTTCTTCACCGTGACATTCGCCATCCCGCGCTCAAGCCCCGCTGCCACGTGCTCAGACAGCATTTCCGTGTTCCCTGTGGTTGAACCAAATACCAAAACTACCTTCGCCGCCATTTTATCCCTCCTTTTATTTTTGTGTAGGGAGGTGTATGGCAGGTAGGGGCATAAATAATGAACCCTAAAAAAGTTAGAAAGAGACGTAAAAACCGAAATTAATTAGGCGACATAATTTGTATCCCTAACAACTTCTTAGAGCTCGTAAGAGAGTATGTCGCGCGGAATAAGCATTGACCACCATAAGGAAATAGCAATCTATGCGGTTTTAACATTTGTAGCGATGCTGAGCTTGACGCTTATGGCGCCGGTGATTAACGAGTTTATCATTGACCGTTTCGATGCCAGCAACACAGAAGCGAGTATGTTCTTTACACTTGAAATGCTTGCCTACGTGATTTTTGCCGTAGTTTGGGGCTCACTCTCGGATAAGTGCGGTAAAAGGAAACCCTTCATTGTTTTTGGATTCGGAGGCTCAGCAGTGATGTATTTTCTAATGGCGCAAGCGAGTTCACTGTCCCTTCTTTTGGGACTCAGGTTCATACAGGGCGCTATCACGGTTATGGCATGGTCGCTCGTGATGACGAGTGCGCTGGACTGTGTGCAGAGAACGAGCTATGGCAAGACGATGGGTGTGATTGGCATGGCAATGATGTTTGGAATGGCATCTGGGGCGCCGATTGGAGGCTTGCTGGCAGAGAAATATGACGTGTTTTTTCCTATGTATTTCGCCTCTTCCCTATTCCTGACAGGTACCCTGCTCTCCGCAGTCCTGATAAGAGATGTTCGCATTGAAAATAACCCAGATACAATGCGTGAATCCATAAAAGTTCTGAGCGAGGAGAAAAAACTTGCAATTCCTTACGGTTTTAGTTTTGTTGATAGGTTCACGGTTGCATTTTTTATTTTTGCATTCCCACTGTATCTGTTTGATGCCTTTGGATTCGGCATTGCAGAACGAGGGCTGTATCAGGCACTGCTCCTTTTTCCTTTTGTCCTGCTCCTGTATCCATTTGGGAAGCTGTCAGATAAAATAGGCAGAGCCTTCCCTCTTATCGTTGGTTCCTTTTTCTATGGTCTGGAGATGTGCCTGGTGGGATTCGTGAGCAAAACAGCGCTTATCGCACTGATGCTTGGCTGCGGCGTGTTTGCAGCGATGATGTTTCCATCGAGTATTGCCTTGGCTGGGGACATATCACCGCAAAATAAGAGAGGTACAGCAATAGGAGGGTTCAATGTTTTTGGCTCGCTGGGGTTTGTAGCTGGCTTTTCGGCAGCGGGCATTCTTTCTGATATGTATGGTTATTGCACCAGTTTCATTATGGGAGGCGTTTCCGAGATATTGGTGGCGTTGCTCGCAATACCATTCCTGCTGAAGTTGAGCGTTAACCGAATAAGGGAATAGGGAATAGGGCACTCAAAAACCCCCAAAAAAAACTGATTGGCGATTATGGAAGAGCAACTTTTCTTCTCCCTTCTTTTTAGGGTCTTTCATCGCTTCCGAAACACTTTTTCGTATTTGTTTAGTTAACCACAAGATTACACAGATTTTCACGAGAAAAGAATAATAGTAATAGTTTTCAGTACTCTACTTTATCCCCTATTAACCCCAATTTCTTGTGTTAATCTTGTGAAATCTTGTGGTTTTTTACATTAGTGTTATTACTATTTTGATAGGAAACATACCATATATAAATCTCTCGTGCTTCCCGTACCTCCTTTTACGCTTGCTACCGCAATAATCATCATTTCATCACGCATTTCTTCGGCTGAGAAGCTATTACTTCATCCATATAGCAATCCTCACACAGCTTAACGCCCTCAAACTCGTAAACATCCTCTAATATTGGCTTGCCACATTTTTTGCATCTTATGTTTGTATTTGTCGTATCCCTCTTTTCCATATTATAGTCATTCCGCCAACAAATTGCAAAGATTGAGCCTTTTCAAACTTTTCCACACGAATTCTATGGGATTCAAGTCAGGGGAGTAGGGTGGAAGGAAAACGAGATATATTCCAAGTTTTTCAGCCTCTTTCAGCACATCTCCAGCCCTATGACTCGAGAAATTATCAATGATTATCACAATGGGGTTTTCTCCATTTTCTCCCCTTATATCCCTCAAAACTTCTATTATATTTTCTTTCTTGCTTTTTTCCTGGAAATTGACCCCGCTATTTCCATTGAGGGTATAAA
>JBAQFZ010000130.1:0-14557 GCA_049287525.1 Halobacteriota archaeon
CCTCTTTGTGCGGTGGATGTGTCCCTGACCCAACGGTTCAACCGCCAGCCTCTTCCCTCCACGAGCATTACCATGCTGCTTCGGTACTATGAGCTGGTCCGGCAAACTTTTAAAAAGTTTAATCAAAACGCTTCTCAGTTGAATGATTTTGAACTGCCTTTCTGGAACATGCTGTATTATCACACCGATGAAATCCGCTACACACCTCGTTTTGTAACACTTAACATAGTCTAAAAAATAAGTTACTGAGAACCTACCCCTGTGAAAAGACAATCGTTCCTTCCGAAACATCCATCTTTATCGTATCGCCCTCACCGAACTCGCCGTTCAAAATCTGCCTGGACAACGGGTCTTCAATCATTCGTTGAATCGTTCGTTTTATCGGTCTTGCCCCAAATACCGGGTCGAATCCTTTACTCGCGATTAATTCCTTTACGCTGTCGCTGATAGAAATCGCAATCTTATGCTCGGCGAGTCTATCTTGCAAATACCGCATTTGTATCCCCACTATTCGCTTTATCTCGTCCATGCCCAGTGGATTGAATATAATAATCTCGTCAATCCGGTTCAAGAATTCGGGTCTGAACTGCATCTTCAATGCTTCCATTGCCTTATCCCGCAACTCTTCGCCACTGAACTCCTGCATAATACGGCTCGCCACGTTGGAAGTCATGATATTCACGGTGTTCTTGAAGTTCACGGTTCTTCCATGACCATCTGTAAGCCGACCATCGTCCAATATCTGAAGCAGCAGATTGAAGACATCGCTGTGCGCCTTCTCTATCTCATCAAACAGGACAACGGTGTAGGGTCTTCTTCGAACAGCTTCGGTTAAAAATCCGCCCTCTTCATATCCTACATATCCGGGCGGTGCGCCAATGAGCCTTGCAATTGAGTGCCGCTCCATGAACTCCGACATATCCATGCGTACCATCGCCCGTTCGTCGTCGAAGAGGAATTCGGCGAGTGCCTTTGCAAGTTCTGTCTTTCCGACACCCGTGGGACCCATGAATATAAACGAGCCAATGGGTCTGTTCGGGTCGCTAAGACCAGCTCTTGCCCTCCTAATTGCATTAGAAATCAACGTTATCGCGTCGTCCTGCCCGACCACACGCTGTTTCAATCGCTCTTCCATCTGAATAAGTTTCTCTGTCTCGCCTTCCAGCATCCTCGAGACCGGAACCCCCGACCATTTCGCAACCACATCAGCAACGTCTTCTTCGTCAACCTCTTCTTTTAGCATCTGCTGGTCTTTCTGTATCTCGTGCAGTTTCTTATTCTGCGCATCCAGCTCGTTCTGGAGTGCGACAAGCGAGCCATACCGTATTTTTGCCACACGTTCCAGATCACCACTACGTTCTGCCTGCTCTTCTTCTAACTTCTCCTGGTCTATCTTCGCTTTGATCTCTCGTATCCGCTGTATTATTCCCTTTTCATTCTGCCATCTCGCTTTTTGCTGGGCACTTTTCTCCTTCAGGGCTGCCAGTTCCTCACGTATCTTTTCAAGCCGGTCTTTCGATGCTTTGTCCTTCTCTCGTTTCAAAGCCTGCTCTTCAATCTCAAGTTGCATGATTTTCCGGTCAACCTCGTCAATCTCCGCAGGCATGCTGTCTATCTCGGTTCTCAACTTGGAAGCGGCTTCGTCAATCACATCAATGGCTTTGTCTGGTAAGAACCTCTCGGTAATGTATCTGTTGGCGAGCTCCGCAGCGGCAATCAACGCAGAATCGTGGATTCTCACACCGTGATGTAATTCGTACCGCTCTTTTAAACCACGCATAATCGAAATCGTGTCCTCGACAGAAGGTTCACGTACTAAAATCGGCTGGAATCTACGTTCCAGAGCTGCATCCTTCTCGATATACTTTCGATATTCGTCTGTCGTAGTGGCACCCACGCATTTGAGTTCGCCACGAGCGAGTGCCGGTTTTAACAGGTTTGACGCATCTACCGCACCCTCTGCCGCACCCGCACCGACTACGGTATGTAATTCGTCAATAAAGAGTATAATCTGACCCGCAGCTTCGGTTATCTCCTTCAACACTGCTTTGACCCGGTCTTCAAACTCGCCTCTGAACTTAGTCCCTGCGATTAACGCACCCATGTCCAGCGCAGCTACTCGTTTATCCTTCAATGTATCGGGAACGTCACCGTTTATTATTCGCTGTGCCAACCCCTCAACTATCGCGGTCTTTCCCACTCCGGCATCGCCTATAAGCACGGGATTGTTCTTCGTTCTTCGCGATAGGACTTGAATAACCCTGCGGATTTCATCATTTCTGCCTATTACCGGGTCGAGCTTACCACCACGGGCAAGGTTGGTCAAATCTCGTGTGTATCTCTCTAAAGCCTGATACTTCTCCTCCGGGTTCTGGTCCACCACCCGCTGCCCGCCACGAATGCCGATCAAAGCATCGTATATTCTCTCCTTTGTCGCACCCAGCGCCTTGAGAATTTGTGGCGATGACGCGTCTTCTGCAATCGCAATAAGTATATGCTCGGTGCTTAGATACTCATCCTTCATAGCTTGCGCATCTTGCCATGCCTTCTCCAGCATTTTATTCAATCTTGGGGTCAGGTATATCTGCTCGATTCCGCCACCGCCATATACCTGCGGTAATGAACTCAAATGGTCTGCGATACGAGCCTTGAGCTGGTCAATATTAATGCCTATCTTCTGGAGTATCGGGACTACTATGCCTTCTGGTTGCGCGACAAGTGCTAACAACAGGTGTTCTATATCTATCTGTTGATGATTGTACTTATCAGCGATGTTTTTTGCCTCTTGTAGCGCCTCTTGCGCCTTTAAAGTCAGTTTGTCAAGTCTCATCAGGTTGCACCTCAGTATAAATATGTATGTATTAATACCAAGTTTTTAAGCATACAAATGTTATCTATGCCTTCACTTTCTTTTGCGTCTTTCCCTTCGTAACTACCTTTTTTGTACCACGCTTTACATATTTCTTCCTATCTTCTTTCTCGATATACCACCTTAATATTCCAGCATTTAGTAGCCAGGTGTTCATCATGTCCGCGACGAGTCCGAACAGGAGCACGATTGAAATCGCTTTTAATACGGGTATATCAATGAAATAGGAGACGATAAACATTGCAAATACCGCAGCCAGCGTTGTAGAGGTCATCATAATGCCAGTCTTCATCGCTATTCGCAGCTTTTCGGTTAAATCACCTTTTTTACGAAGCAAATTAATCGTTAGTAAGATGTCAGTGTCCACTGAATAGCCGATGAGCATGAGCAACGCTGCTACCATGCCAAGCGATAATTTCATGCCTATCAGGTCTACACAGGCAATGGCGACTACGATGTCAGAGAATGCGGAAAGAATTACTATTGTGGAGGGTACAACCAACCGGAATACTGCGAATACCACGATTGACATCAATGTAAAAGCGATTAGAACAGCCCATACTGTCTGAGACAGGTATCGCGTGCCGAACACCGGGCTTATACTCTCCATTCCGTAACTGCCAGCACCATAAAGTCCGTTTAGCTTATCTATCAACGCGTCCCGTTGCGTTTCGCTCATCGGTCCAAACTCTATCCTCTTCTTGTTTCCTATGCCTGTCTTCCCCACGATGGAGACCGGGAAATCCGCGAATTCCGCGGTTAGTGCATTACACGACTTGTTTGTTGCTATTTCTACCCATGTTCCGCCTTTGAAGTCCATCCCCAGGCGAAGAGGCGAACCGACACTCAGTTGCGTATATCCAAGCACGACCAAAGCGATTAGCAATATGAATAGAGGTATCGCAACCAGGCTTTTCACCTGATATTTTGTTATATCCAGTTTATCTATCCAGCTTTCTCTTCCTTCTTCGCTCATCTCTTACCTCCTACCTCTTACCTCTTATCATATCCTTATCTATCAAAGGAAGAATAAAAAGGATATATCTTTTTCTCTTAGTGGCAATATTGGTTACTTATTATTGTGTATGATCTATCTCCAAAATATACATTACGCAAACGAGTTTTCACCCATAGTGATAGCAGCGAAAAGAGGAATGACGAGCAATATGACAACACCA
Organism: Halobacteriota archaeon; assembly: GCA_049287525.1. Lineage (GTDB taxonomy): Archaea > Halobacteriota > Syntropharchaeia > Alkanophagales > Methanospirareceae > QENJ01. The sequence continues at coordinate 4,048 of JBAQFZ010000130.1, forward strand.
GAAGAAGTAGGAGAGCATCAAAAGCCACTTTTACTTGTGAACGAGAGCAGGCATAATGCAGACATGTACTATGCCACTCGTTTTCTTTCCGCAGACCCCATTATTTATCTCTGCTTATCACAAGGAAGAGAAGACCTTCTTATCGTCTCGCAGATGGAGTATGAACGTGCCAGGAAAGAATCCATAGTAAAAGAGATTCGTTCTACACTCGATTACGGCTATAACCTGCAACCAGAAGAGCTTATATTAAAAATACTGCGGGATGAAGGTGTGGACGCGATAGAGGTGCCAAAGTATTTCCCGGTGTACACCGCCGATGCACTGCGAAGGGAAGGTATAGAAGTAGTACCAGTGGAGAAAGTAGTGATGGCGAAAGAGCGAGAGATAAAGACGGAACAGGAGCTGAATTATATGCGGAAGGCACAGCGCGCATGCGAAGACGCAATGGGCGTTGCCATAGAAGTAATAAAGAACTCTTCGATGAAGGATAACTATCTCGTGACGAACGGTGAGATTTTGACTTCCGAACTCTTAAAAGCATATATAGAGCACGCTTTGATTGATTCTGGTTGTAGCAGTGACGCGGGCGAACCGATAGTAGGATGTGGGAATAAGACGGCAGACCCTCATTACTCAGGACACGGTCCTGTTTCTGCTCACGATACCATCATCATTGACATCTTTCCGAGATTGAATGCTGAGCGGTATTTTGCTGATATGACAAGGACCGTGGTCAAAGGCGAGCCCCCAAAAGAGCTAACCGAGATGTATGCTGCGGTTATGCAAGCTCAGGACGCGGCATTGGAGCTTGTGAAGGCAGGTGTAAGATGCAAAGAGGTGCATGGACGTGTATGCGATATATTTGAGGAGAAGGGGTATGGCACTTTAAGAATAAAGAGTAAGAACGGATTCATTCATTCCACTGGGCATGGTGTGGGGTTGGATTTGCATGAGAATCCACACGTAGGCGATAATGATTATGAACTATGCGCAGGTAATGTGATTACCATAGAACCGGGATTGTATGACCCCGAAGTGGGCGGTGTCCGGCTGGAGGATATGGTGCTCGTGCTGAAGAACGGCTGTGAGAATCTGACGCAGTTTGAGAGGAAGTTAGTGATATGATATGATTGATCTTCGAGGGTGTACAAATAAATACAAATGAATCATACTGAACTGAACTCATCCCATTCTCGTCTGCACCGCAGCCATGATTATCGGTAATACGATCGTGGCATCAGAATAGAGCGTAACTGCTTTTGCTTTTACACCGATTTTACCCCAGGATTTCGCCTCTTCTAATGTGGCACCGCTCAACCCGCCATTCTCCGGTGTATCTGTGGTTATCTGTATAGCGTAATCGAACCCTTCCCGTCCATCGTCACGTGGTGGTGCTACAAGCGCAGTCTGGAGAATAAAGTTCTTTGGCACACCGCCCCCAAGAATGATTGCACCCGTACGCTTTGCCTCACAGAAGAGGTCTATCAATTCCTTCATATCATCAAATGCGTCCACATGTAACGCTTCCGTTTGTTTATATACCCACGCATGCAGTCCAATCATAGAATCAGCAATTGCAGGACAGAATACAGGCACATCGCTATCCACTGCACACCTCAATATAGAATGACAATCCGATATGTTTTCGCCTATCGTTTTTATCAGCGCTCTTATACTGTAACGTTTATTACCACTACCGTCGAGTTTGTCGAAGACACCTCTTATAAACTCTTCTAACCTTGCGAACGCCTCATCGTGCACGACCACATCGTATATCCTGTCCACACCATGTTCTCGTAACCACGCATCATCTACCGTGTCACTCGCTTCTGACTCTTCTATCTTAAAATGACGATGGTCAAGAGCTTCGATTATGTCATGCACGAGGATTGCTCCGGTTGTTACCACTACGTCCACGTATCTTTCCCGCACCATCTGTGCGATTACAGTTCGCATCCCTGCGGGTACCAGAGCACCGGCAATACCGATAAATTTAGTCGTCTCAGCCTTCAGCATCTCCTCGTATATGTCTACCGCACGGGCTAATCTACCAGCGCCAAATGCGCAGCCTCTCAACCCCTTTACAAGTTCATCTACGCTCATGCCCCCCCTGGTTCTAACTCCTTTTACTTCGGTTAACTGCATCCTCTTCGACATGGTGTTCTGTTTTTATGTATAATTTATATTTTTATTTATAAGCCGGGTTTAGAGTGGTATTAAAGTGAAGAGAATAAATAATCTCGGGTGGGGGCTGTAAGGTAGCCAGGTTATCCTCCCAGCTCGGGGAGCTGGTAACCGGAGTTCAAATCTCCGCAGCCCCATAACATTAAGGCGGTATGACGTGGGGATCGGGGGGGGAGGAGGAGATAGATGAGTATATCAAAATATGCGTTTGTATATGCGAGGATAAGGGCGAGGATGAGCGAACTCATGGACGAGCGGAGGTTAAAAGAACTGGTAGATGTACGCAGTGAAGATTTTCTGCCTTTTCTGATGGATAGTGCGTATAAAGAGAAATTAATGAAAGCCGGTTTGACAGAGCTAAACGCAGGGAGGATAGAGAAAGCGCTGAATGAGGAACTGATAGACCAATACTTGATGGTGATAAGGTCCACGGGAGGTGTAATAAGAGCTATTTTTGAGGAAATATTCAGACGGTTGGAAGTAAAAAATCTGAAAGCAATAATCCGTGCAAAAGCAGTGGGAACGGCGAAAACAGCTATGCTTTTCCCGGTTGATGAGTTCTTTGGACGCGGTATAGCCCGATTATCAGAAGCGGACTCGCTGGAAAGTGTAATAACGCGATTAAAGAGCCCGTACAGGGACGTACTAGAAGAAGCGCTGCCCGAATATGAAGAGGGCAAAAGGTTAGTAGTCCTGGAGAACGCCCTTGACAAGGAGCTATTTGGTGCTATATGGAGCAAGGCCGAGCGGTTGCGTGCTGTGGATAAAGAGTTAGTAAAGAAGATAGTGGGGACCGAGTTTGATATTGTGAATATCACGACTCTGCTGCGGTGTAAGTTAGAAGAGATAGTGGGTGAAGAGATAAGAACGTACTTCTTGCCTTATGCGTATGAGTTCGATGCCGATGCAGTGAAAGATTCGATTTATGCCGATAATGTAAGCTCAGCCATACAGTTACTGCCCGATTCCACGTATAAAGCTGTATTGTCAGGTGCATTTTCGTCTTATGAAGGGGAGAAGTCACTTATCCCGTTTGAGAACGCCCTACGGCTATATTTATTGAGTGTGGTACGCAACACATTGCGTGGCTATCCGATTAACATAGGCACGATGATCGGCTATCTTTACCTTAAAGAGATAGAGACAAGAAACCTATGCGCTATCGCAGTATGCAAAGAGAATGAACTACCAGCAGAAGCGACAATGAAGATTGTTATGATGTAACGCATCGCATTGTCCGGATGGTAGAGTAGAGTAGAATAGAAGAAGGAGGAATTGCTACATGATGAAACGGCTGCTTGTGGTTGTGGTGCTAATGTTAGTCACTACGATCTTTAGCTCCGGCTGCGTTACGAAGCCGGACTGGAGTGTGAGCAATGAGGGGCTGCTGGAATACCACAATAGAGTAGAATGTAATTATCAATTGAAGACGGTTGAGTCTGCGGGTAATTACACACTTTATGAAGTCGTATTCACGAACAGGGGCAAGCAAATAGCAGGACTATTGAGATTACCGAGGTCGGAAGAAGACGTTCCCGGTGTCGTGCTACTACCAGGCGCTAGAGTGACAAAAGAGGGCGAGCAGGGAGTTGCAAAGTATCTGTGCAATCTGGGCTACGCAACTATCGCAATAGACCAGCGCAATCTGGGCGGCATTAACATCCAGAGCGATCTGAGTCTGTTTCTTAATGGTAAAGAGCCGACAGAGTACAAGATGGTGCATGATGCTCTTGTCGCAGCCGAAGTCTTGCAAAAACAGCCCGGGATAGACCAGAAGCGTATCGTATATCTCGGAGAGAGCAACGGTGCACGATTTGCGATTATCGCATGCGCACTCGATCCGGAGGCGCGCGGCGTAATTGCCATCAGCACGTGTGGCTACAGCTACAATATAGATGCGGAAATCGCTTCCGGACAACTGACGAACCACGATATGATTCGTTTTTACCGCTCAATAGATCCGGACACATATCTTAGCAGAATACCACCGCGAAAATTCGTGATGATTCAATCTCTAAACGACTCGGTCATCCCGTATGAGAGCGCAGAGCGAACATACAGACTGGCATTCGCACCAAGAGCACTGCATACCGTTGGGACTGCTACGCATGGCTACTGCGAGGCAATGGATGGATTTATCAAGACGGAACTGGGTGTAGCAGTCCACTAGCAGTTCGTTCGTAGTCTACCCGACCCGGAATGAGTCTATAAAAAGTATTCCATTTCTCGCTCTATTCAATTCGCTTCAACAATGTTTCAAGCGAGACGGAATGCGTTTGCGCCCCCACCACGGTGTACGCATCCGCACCCATTGCCAGCGCAATAAGCTGTGCATAATTCACAATAGGCAGTCCAATCACATCCCCGGTTTCTCGTTCTATAAGCTCCTGATTCCGATCTAATGTCATCTGACAACCCGGACAGGCAACAAAGAGAACATCCGCACCTGCCTCCGTGGCCGAACTGAGCTTCCTATGTGCAATTTCACGTGTTAAATGCCGTCTGCTCTGCTCGATTGTATGTCCAAATCCCAGCCCACAACATAAGTCCTTTTCTGCATACTCCACCAGTTCTGCCCCGGTAGCCGCAACAAGTTCATCCAATAAATGGGGTACCGCGTATTTTCTGTACATCTTCGCATAATGACAACCCGTGTGCGTGGCTATTCTCAGACCATCAAGACTATGCCTTATCTCCGTTTTTAGCCTCGCTCTTTGCGCCCACAGTATCTCTGAGACGTGAGCGATATTAACGTCACCCCGGAATTGCATCTTCACCGCGCTCAACACTTCCGCATTTACCTGCTGCCCGATTCCGCTCTTCAGAATATCTAACGATTCTATGAGTATACCGTAACACGTTTGGCATATCGTTGCGATGTTCAGATACCCCGCTTCTTCTGCCAGCGCGAAATTACGTGCATTCACTGCGAGCATAGTGGGAAACGGTATTTTATCTGCGTAATATGCAAACCCGGTGCAGGTTGAATGTCTGGGATCGTCTATATAGTCAATGCCAAGCCGGTCAAATATGTATTTTACGCTCTCTGTGATACCCGGGTAGTGCGTGTCTGCGATACAACTGCGAAACAAATAGATATTACGCGCTGGATTTATCTTTTTTCGTTCTTCAACTATCCCGCCTACTTCTTTGTATCTTTTAATGTTCACTGTTCGATCCACAATTGCTCTTATCTCTCCAATAGAACCTGAAGGTAGTTTGCGATACCCATCTTCAAGCCCAAGGGCCGACCGGTGCTTTTTCATCTCTCCATGTATCTTCGCCCACGTAGTACCCCATTCCGGGAACTTATCTGGCGAATGTGCAGCCACAGTTACGCATAAACCGCACTCGTAAAGTGAATTGTAGTCTTCACTATTTACTTCCAACCTTGCATTCTCCTTCAACACCTTAACGATGTCAGCTACAGAATTGCCCTTTCTGCAGACGTATTTACAGCAATAACAGGAAAAGCAGTTTTCTAAGGGATAATCCGTGATGTCCCCACCAGAGATAAGGCACTCCACCAGTCTTCTCGGATTGTATCGCTTATCTAAAGAAGCTGCGGTACAGATTGAAGTACACGCACCGCACTGAACACAGGCATAAAAATTAGGTACACGCGGATCAGTAAGTAGCCCGTGTGCCATATCCAATGCCTTATTCTTATTCTTATTAGACATAAGTATAATTATAATATTACGGGTTGTATTGTTTAACTTTTTATAGCTAATGTACATAGAAGTACATAGAATAAATTACCTAATTGTACAGACATCACATTAAAGGAAGGGGGTAAATCACGATAGTGCGAGATTAAGTGTCGGGAAAAGTATGCAGAATATCATCGAGCTGTTCAGCTCTTTCCAGGGTGAGGGGCAATATGTAGGCATACGGCAGATATTCATTAGATTTGCTGGCTGTTCACTATCCTGCTTTTATTGCGATACCGCTTATGCGAGGGCGTCCCACCCGAAATTTTGCACTGTTTTTGATAATACCGGTCGTAAGAAGATTATTGAGAACCCAATCCCAGCAGACCATGTGTTGGATCTGGTAGAAGAGCTGCACACGCCTGACGTACACAGCATTTGCTACACCGGTGGCGAACCGCTTCTTTCTTCTGCCTTCGTAAAAGAGATAGCCATGAAGGCAAAACGCAGACACTTTAAAAATTTTATAGAAACAAGCGGGTGTTCGAGAAACGCTTTTGCATCCTTAGCCGAATACTTCGAGTTCGCATCTATTGACGTGAAGCTGAGGACTCACCAGGCGGTGAGAGAGAAGGACTACGAGAGGCTGTATGAGCAGGAACTTGACTGTGTACGGATTGCCGTGGATCGCGGTATAGAAACGATAGTGAAGGTGGTGGTATTAAAGCAGACCTCTGCGGAAGAGATAGAGAAGATATGCCGCGACCTTTCTGGCCTTGACATAAAGTTCGTGTTACAGCCGGTTACTGCTCCACGCCATTTACTAGAGGTAGCGCCCGGCTCAAAGGAACTATTTACGCTTTCTGCAGTTGCAGGGCGCTTTTTACCTGATGTAATGGTAATTCCTCAGGTGCATAAAGTGCTGGGGATTTTATAATAAGAGAGAGAAGAATTTTAGCGGTTCAACTTTACATGCGCTTCCGCTAAATGTCTTGCACCCAAAGCACCTATCAGAGATATTTCTCCTGCGAGTACGGCAGCACCAACAATCTCCGCGAATGTTAACGCATTTGAACCCGGAGGCTCGCCAGCACCATAAACACCGATTAGCTCCAATGCTTCTCTTTGCGTGCCTAATGAAGTTCCACCACCTACGGTGCCCAGCTGTAACGAAGGAATTGTAACAGAGAAGAGAAGCGCGTCGCCTTCTTCGGTAAACTCCGCGGTAGTGAAGCCCTGCGAACCCTCAACTACATGTGCAGCATCCTGACCCGTTGCAATGAATATGGCTGCGATGACATTAGCAAATTGGGCATTGAAGCCGTAAGAGGATGCCATGGCACTGCCTAACAGACACTTTCGATAGACTATGTCAGCTATTGCTTCAGGAGAGGTCTTCAGCACCTCTTCTATTACTTCACGAGTCAAAACGACCTCAGAAATTACCGTTTTCCCCCTACCCATGATGAGATTCAATGCGCTCGGCTTCTTGTCCACGCACATATTCCCGCTAAGTGCCACATGCTTTAGCCCTAATTCAGCTTCTAAAAACTTGATTGCCTCGTCAGTGGCAATGGTAGCCATGTTCATGCCCATCGCATCGCCTGTTTTATAAACGAATCTCAAAAACAAGTTCTGACCCACAATCCATGTTTGTATCCCATCTAACTTTAAAAATCGCGATGTAGATTCCGTTATCTCGCTCAGTTTATCCTTGCTGTGATTTATAAACTTCATTGCTTCTCTTGCATGACTGATATTCCGTGCCTTTAATATCGGTGCCCGCGCCATTCCATCATGTACAACGAAGGAAACAGCTCCTCCTGATTTGTTTATCGCGGTGCATCCCCTATTGACGGATGCAATGAGAGCGCCTTCTGTGGTCGCAAGAGGGATATGAAACAAACCATCAGCAAAGTCACCTCTCACCTGAACGGGTCCCGCAATACCCATTGGAACCTGTGCAACGCCGATAAAATTCTCTATGTTCGCCTTCACCGCCCGTTCAACATCTATTGAGAAGATGCATACATCATGCAACTTCTTCCCGGTCAGAACTTCCAGAGCCCGCCTTCTCACTTCTGCCGCCTTCCTTACATCTACATGCTTTTCCACCTCGTGAAACTTCAGTTCACGCTTAACGATTTTATCTATCAGTTCGTGTTCCAGTTCATGGTCTTCCATCTTTTGATTTTCCCAACCTCTTTGAGACCACTGCGATAAAGTCGAGAGAGAAATATTCCTTTATTCTTCTCACTCCTCATATCTTTATTAACTTGATTATTATATCTAAAGAAGAGAGGTAATAAACATCAATTAATTATATTCTTCAGAAGAATTAAACAAACCGCAAGATGAGGATAGTGGTTTATTCGAGCGGGTGATAAATGATGACACAACTACCTGAAAAATCTCGCTTTTCATATCTTTGGGAATTGCAGGGTGGCGGCATAGAAGAAATCATAAACCAGGGGTATTCACTTAATCCCGGCAGGTATGTGGGTGTTTCTGAAAAGGAAGAGGTGGGTTTTGACTTAAGCAAGAAAAAATAAATTATAGACACAGATTAACGCAGATTAACGCAGATTAACACAGATTAACACAGATGAAACGAGCAATGCCGTTAAAAATAGCCAGCTAGCCCAACAAAAAAGGAAAAAATCCGTGTAAATCCGTGTCTCAAATAGAAGAAGGTTATACTTTATTATACAACGAGAGATTGCATGAACTAAAAGAAGAACTGGAACGGCTGAATGCCGAAGTGCACGAGTTGGAAGAGAAGATAGCCGAGAATGTGGTGAAGATACAGGTTTTACTGATAAAATTCTCACGAAATGAACTTTTATATTTCTTGAAATTGACCATTTTTGACAGACTTAAAGATTAAATTCCCAGGTAGTATACTTTCTTTCATGACAAGAAAGCTATTCCCACTTCTACATTCTATCGTCAGACTGCTCTTAACGAGTATTCTTCAGGATATAATTGGTTCAAGGTTAAAAACATCAAAATACCACCTCAATATTCGGTTAAAGAAGCAAGAGATTCGTTATCCACCCTTTTCATCTCTGAGCTTATCCATAGAAAGGGACGTATCCAACAGTAGATGAAGAAACGATGGCAAGGATGGAACTCATGAGGAGGCATGCAAAGAGCTATGATTTAATCTCGCAGATCCTGGGGGGAACTAACTCACCAATGGCGTGAAAGAGAGCATAAATTTCCTGTGTGACGAGGGGAGATTATTTTTCCAGGTGGCTACGAGAAAGAGCAGTTGGCGTATATTGGTAGAGAAAGAAAAGAAATCGCTTGTTAGAAGTCCCGACCTTGTGAGAGCAATTGAGAGGGTGCATTACCCGTTTTTTACGATAAGAAGTATATTATTTAAACTTAACGGAATTTTCAGTATCTCCGAACTATAACAACCATAATGAGTTGTAATCAATACTCTATCTCTCCTAATTATCCCTGAATCAGTTTTACACACCTATCGAAAGCTTTTAACATAGTGTTCAATTTGAACACTATATGGCGTTTATTCGCGCCCAGAAGCGCAAGACAAAAAGCGGGATCCGAACCTACTACTATATGGTAGAAAACAAGTGGGAAAACGGGAAGGTCAAACAAAAAGTTCTGAAATACATTGGAACAAATCCAAACAAAATAAGCGTAGATTTAACAGTAGAGCAATGCACAGCAATTTTGGGAAGCTCTATCCTATCTACCACAACAGCCGCGGAACTTAAGAGGAAGTTTCAGGAAATAGGTATCTGTGTTCCGAAGGGGGAAATCGAAAAACTCATTCTGCGTTTCGATGTCCAAAAAAAAACGCGCTCCCTCGTGCTCATGTAACCCCCACCAGAAAAATCGCATTAATCATTTGACCTCTTAGCACAGATCGGCAGGTTGCGATTGATTTGACGAGCACAGGCAAGTATCCGATATAAGACGCCACTTTTCTAAGAGCGGAATATCAATACCCGACAGAACTGCGCAGCGTCTGTGCAACAGATTTTTGAAATATTTCACCGTCGTACATCTGGAGAGTACCTCACAGATTAAAGAGGAGATAGAACAAAATGGGGGCTATGTGTTGCAAATTGACGGAACGCAGAACCATGGCAGAGGAACAATAATGTTGCTGAAGGATTTCATTTCCTGCGTGCACTGGGCAACCGCCTGTTCAAGTATTACCACGATAAATTCAGGAATAATCTGGATAAAACAGGGGTTAAAGGGAAATTAAAAGAATTCCGCCGAAACGTAAAAACAAGATTGAAAACTGTCAGGAATCCTTTTGCCGCAGAGATCCTTAACGAACTGGTTGGCATTTTAGATGATGTGTTGACCACTTCAGGTGAAGGACTCGGATATCCTTTTGATTTGGATAAACTCCGGTTTTATGAACGATGTCTGAAAGGAGAAAAGCGTGTTGAAAAACTGGTTGAAAGATGCATAAACGCCTGGAACCGGGTTGCTATTGCGTATGATGTCCATGGGGTTTTGAAGAGATTGCATAAATCGAATTATACGTTAGCAAAATATGCAGAGATTCTGCAGGAACGGGAGGTTTGGTTTAAGACCTGACTTTCTGCGTTGTAGAGGCTACAACCCGAAAAGCCTATCCGCAAACCCCAACTTTTCAATAATCTCCTTTTGCTCTTTGGTGAGAA
>JBAQFZ010000131.1:0-19505 GCA_049287525.1 Halobacteriota archaeon
GCGCTTAAATCGCTGAGTGTCTCGACATCGAAGGGTTTGATGGCAAAATGTGCTCGATTATATTTGCCAGAAACGCTTGAAATTAGTCCTTTTGCTGTTATCCCCAAAAAGGATTCGGAGATACTGCACTATTCTTCTTTTGAACAACAGTTTGAAATTATTTTACATGGGTTATAAGTATTTTACTATACCTACAGTACTTCCGAACACCCCGACTTTCGAAATATATTTATAAGTACTACACCTTATCCAGAAACCGGTGATAAGAATGTATTCGCAAATATGGAATAATATTGGAATGTCAGAGAGTACTCTTTTTTCGATGCTTTCCGAATTGTTCTGCACTAACGGCGGCATTATAAAGATACCTGCGGAGGCAGAATACTCGCTGGAGGACACAATAGCCGTAATAAATTATGCCGCGACTTCTACGTCGAACTCGATGGAAGCAGCGGTAACAGAACTCAAGCGGAAGATGCCCGATGCCACGATACCCTCCGCAGACACGATCTTTAATTACATAAACGTACTTATTACAATATCAATAAGTTTTATGCCCATAAACGGAGCTATTATTCCGCCGAGCCCATAGATTAGAAGGTTATACATCAATAATTTTTCAGCAGGCATTGGGCCGGTATTTGACACCTCTCAGCGCAAGGGGTATCAACAGAGGGATAATAATCGCATTGAAAATAACAGCCGAGAGGATTGCGCTATACGGGTTTGCAAGATGCATGATATTGAGCATATTCAATTGAGGATAGATGGAGATGATTGCTGCTGGAATGATAGCAAAATATTTTGCCACGTCATTAGCAATGCTGAAGGTTGTCAGAGTCCCTCGAGTTATCAGTATTTGCTTTCCAATTTCGACAATGTCCATTAACTTGGTCGGATTACTATCCAGGTCTATTATATTTGCTGCTTCCCTTGCCGGCTGTGTTCCTGTATTCATTGCCACAGCCACATCTGCCTGGGCTAGTGCAGGTGCATCGTTTGTACCGTCTCCTGTCATGGCTACCATATGTCCCTGCTGCTGACTTTCACGAATTAAACGAAGCTTGTCTTCAGGTTTTGCCTCTGCAAGAAAATCATCCACACCTGCTTCTGCGGCAATAGCTGCTGCTGTAAGATAGTTATCGCCTGTGATCATAACAGTCTTAATTCCCATTTTCCGCAACTGGAAAAATCGTTTACGGATACCGCGTTTTAAGATGTCCTTAAGATGTATCACGCCCAGAATTTCAGCATTATGGGATACAACAAGAGGTGTTCCGCCTGATTTTGCGATACTTTCTACCTTCTGTTCAAGCTCTGAGGGGACGTTTCCTCCTTTGCTTTTGACATAATCCATGATTGCAGCAGAGGCACCTTTTCGATACGATTGCCCGTCTATATCAACGCCGCTCATGCGTGCTCGAGCGGTAAATGGAATTGATTTTGCACTGCGGGGTAGCTCTTTCATGCGCATCTGGTATTTCTTTTTTGCCAGTACAACTACGCTTCTTCCTTCAGGCGTCTCATCTGTCAGAGATGCAAGTAATGCTGCATTGGCAACTTCCTGCTCAGAATGTCCACTCACGGGAATAAATTCCACTGCCTGCCTGTCACCCAAAGTAATTGTCCCTGTCTTATCGAGGAGAAGGACATCTACATCTCCAGATGCTTCAATGGCTCTCCCCGAAAGGGCGATTACATTTTTCTGAAAGAGGCGGTCCATGCCGGCAATTCCAATAGCAGGCAAGAGCGCTGCAATTGTTGTCGGTGCCAAACAAACAAAAAGCGCAATAAGCACGGTAAGCGAGACCGGAGTACCCTGTCCCGCAGCTTTAATGCTGTACAGAGATAAGGAGCTGAAATTGATAACCACGAGCAGAAAGATTGCGGTTAACGAGAGTAGCAGTACTTCCAGTGCAAGCTCGTTTGGCGTTTTGCGCCGCTTTGCACCTTCCACCATGGCAATCATTCTGTCCAGAAACGCCTCCCCGGGATTCGCTGTTATGCAGACGATGAGTTGATTGGAAATGACTTTTGTCCCGCCGGTTACAGCGCTTCGGTCTCCCCCGGCTTCCCGCACCACAGGAGCCGACTCACCGGTGACAGCTGCTTCGTTTACGAGGGCTGCGCCTTCAACCACTTCACCGTCGCCGGGAATTATCTCCCCTGCTTCCACGAGGACGTAATCCCCTTTATGGAGATCACCGGAAGAGATTAGCTCATACTCTTCCTTTGACGTTGGATCTCCAAGCCTTTTTGCCAGTACTTCTGTGCGCGTTTTACGAAGCGACTCGGCGCGTGCCCTCCCCCGCCCTTCTGCAAGCGACTCGGCAAAGGTTGCAAAAAGCACGGTCAGCCAGAGCCATAAGGATACAGTGCCGGTGAACCATGAAGGTTCACCGGATTTAAAGAATAAGCCTGTGAGGAAGCTGACAGTGGTGATGATGCTTCCGATTTCCACGAGTAACATGACCGGGTTTCGCCAGATGCTAAAGGGGTTAAGCTTTCGGAACGATTCCCACAGCGCATGGCGTAAGTGTTCAGATTCAAAGATTGTTATATTTTTTGCTTTAATACTAACCATATCATGGACCTCCATGCATGATCATATGCTCGACAATCGGTCCCAACGACAGGGCAGGAAAGAACGCCAGGGCTCCAACAATTAGAATAACAACGGCAAGCCATAGAACGAATGAAATCTGATGTGTTGGCAGCGTGCCGATGCTCGGGGGGATATATTTCTTCTTCGCAAGAGACCCGGCCATGGCAAGCGCAGCGACTGCCGGAACAAATCGGCCCGCAAGCATTGCAAGGGATGTCAGCAGACTATAAAAAAGAGTTCTGGCATTAAGTCCAGCGCATGCGCTGCCATTGTTATTGGATGCAGAGGCAAAAGCATAGAGCACTTCACTCAAACCATGAGGACCGGGATTCAAAATTGATGAAATCCCCCACGGTGTTGCCAGTGCAATAGCAACAAAAAGGAGTACCAGAACGCCTGAGGTGAGGACAATCAACACCGACATCCACATCTCAGATACCTCTATTTTTTTGCCAAGATATTCTGGCGTTCTGCCTATCATAAGACCAGCAATGAAAACTGCTATAATGGCGAAGGCAAGTATGGTGTAGAGCCCCGACCCTATACCGCCGGGAACAACCTCACCTAACAGTATAAGCAGCATTGGAATCATTCCACCTATGGGCGTTAATGAGTCATGCATTGCGTTCACAGCGCCACAGGAGGTAGCTGTTGTGCTGGCAGCAAAGGGAACCGAGCCACCGATTCCAAATCTGACCTCTTTGCCTTCTATATAAGGACCGCTAACACCCAGCTCCTGCACATGCGGATTGCCACTATACTCAGACCAGTACATCACTCCAAGGAATACTATGAACAGCAGCATCATCGTTGCATATAAAGCCCACCCCTGCCTGGTATTGCCGGCGAAGCGTCCGAAGGTGTAAGTAAGAGCAAAAGGGATGAGAAGGATGAGAAGTATTTCCAGAAAATTGGTTACGGGGGTAGGGTTTTCAAAAGGATGTGCAGAGTTGGCATTGAAAAAACCACCACCGTTTGTCCCCAGCTCTTTTATCGCTTCCTGAGATGCAACAGGTCCCATGGGGAGCATCTGATTGCTAATGATTTGCCCGTCCAGTGTTTGAAAGGATTGGAGTAGCGAACTGTTCATATAAGGATTAAAATTCTGAATAACGCCCTGAGAAACCAATAGCAAGGCTGCCACGATAGAAATGGGCAGGAGAATGTATAATACACTTCGAGTCATATCCTGCCAGAAATTTCCAATGGTTTGAGAAGTATGCCTGGCAAACCCGCGAATTAATGCGATTGCTATACACATACCGGTAGCCGCAGAAAGAAAGTTCTGAACTGCCAGCCCTAACATCTGAGTGAGGTAACTTGCTGTTGACTCACCGCTATATGCCTGCCAGTTTGTATTTGTAACAAAGCTTACGGCTGTATTGAATGCAAGAGGCAGGGAAAATCTCGAGAATCCCTGCGGATTGAGAGGAAGAGTCCCCTGGAGCAGGAGTATCAAGAACAAAACGATTAATCCTATACCGTTAAATGCCAGCATAGCCTTTGCATACTCTTTCCAGTCCATCTCTTCCTCCTGCTTTATGCCTGCCACCTTGTAGATCAGATTCTCAAGAGGCATCAGCAGGTGATTTAAAAGAGTGCGCTCACCTTGATGAACGTTTGCTATATACTTTCCCAACGGCTTTACAAATAGGGTCAAAACCGTAAGGATAACTAATATCTCTACGACATCAAAAAAGATTTCCTGATCTGGCATCACGTATTCTCCTTATCACTAATTTTAATAACTCCGACTTAATCTTTGTAACAAAAAGACTTTCGTTTTTTTTTCTGCGTACTTTGCGCCAGTTGCCGTTCCTGAGGTAATCGCCGTTCCAATTCCCTGTGATGGAAAGTCATTGCTCGTTTATTTATGTATCGGAACTGAGCGTCTCGTTCAGGTCCTGAACCCGCTTCCCTGGTCTTAACATTAGCCTGAAGTGAGTATCCCCGCTCCTTTTCTAAAAGAAAGCTTTACCAACGAAAAAGTGTAATAAAAAGTGAACAGAGGATGATAAAGAAGCTAAAAGAAATAGAAGGAAAAGCGGATTTCTTCCGTAGAACGCAGGACTTAAGGGCGGTTATGCCTCGGGTGCAAGAAATAATCGCAGCAGTAAAGAACCGGGGAGATGAAGCACTGTGGGAATACACCACTAAATTTGATGGCGTTAGTCAGAAAGAGATAGAAGTAGAACAGGACGAGATAGAAGCAGCGAAAGTAAGCGTGGATCGCGACATCCAGAGTAGTATCAAAGAGGCATATGTAGCGATAAGGAATTTCCATTACCGGCAGAAGAGGGTAGCATGGTTGGAAGAATTCCGTGATGGCGTATACCTAGGCGAGAAGTATGTGCCTTTCGAGATAGTTGGTGCTTACGTTCCAGCATCTTATTTCAGCACCGCTCTGATGTGCGTAATTCCCGCGAAGATCGCAGGTGTACACGACATTGTGGTGTGCACACCCCCGGGTAAGGATGGAAGGGTAGACCCATGCACGTTAGTAGCTGCGAGTATCGCAGGTGCCACGCGAATATTTAAAGTGGGCGGAGCGCAGGCGATAGCTGCTCTCGCTTTTGGCACTGAAACCGTACCAAAGGTGCAAAAGATAGTCGGACCGGGAAATGTGTATGTAACGGTAGCGAAGATGCAGGTTCGTGAAGAAGAAGGTGTAGAAATAGATTTCCCGGCTGGACCGTCAGAGATATTGATAATCGGGGATGAAACAGCGAACTCCACTTTTATCGCTGCGGATATGCTGGCACAGGCAGAGCATGGTGCGAAGTCAAAGGCGGTTCTTATTACTGACTCTCTGAGCTTAGCATCGGAAGTGGGGCAAAAAATCGCGGCAGAAGCGGGCGAAGAGTCACAGAACTGGATAATAACCGGTGATTGCATGGACGAGTGCATAGACTTTGCGAACGAATATGCACCTGAACACCTGGAGATAATGGTAAGGGAGCCGATGGCAGTATTGAAGCGAATAAGAACTGCCGGGTCGGTTTTCGTAGGGAGTTATTCACCGGTAGCGGCAGGAGATTACGCAACGGGTGCGAATCACGTGCTTCCTACTGCGGGCTATGCGCGATTCTTCTCCGGGCTTGATGTTGACCATTTTATGCGCCGGATGACCGTACAATGGTTGGATAAGGAAGGCTTAGAGAATATAAAGGACGTGGTGGTGCGGATGTGTGGATCCGAGGGCATGGCGAAGCATGCACGGTCAATAGAGGTGAGGTTCTCAGATGATTCTTCGGGGTAACGTTTTTCGTGGACGTTCATACTTTTGTATGATAAAATAAATAAAAAAATAAAAAATAGGATCCAGCTTCTGCCGAACCCTTGCCCTTGTTCAATTAACGTTTCCGCAATACAAGAAATGCAAGCACTGCAATTGCAATCACCGCGAGTATCAGCTCGAAACCAGGTGGTTTTGGCGTTGCTGTTGCTGGCACTTCCGCTGGTGCTTCTGCTGGCATTTCTACCGCTAAAACCCTGTCTATCGTCTCTTGCGGTATAAAAGAGCCGCCTTCGCCGAGCATCTCTCCTTCACAACCCTCGCATAGCGCTTCAGGGTTTTCATGGCAGTCTGCGCATTCCTTTGCTTTATCTGTAACTGTATGCGGGAACCACGCGCCATACCCTGTATGTGTCGCATTGTCATAAGTAGCAGTCATATTCATGAACGGTTTTATCTTGCCATCAGCACCGATAGCAAGATGGAAATCGTCAATCACTACTTTCGTTCCTTTTCTGGTATCTAAGTGACAGTTTACACAGCTTGGTGACCATCCCAGATGACATGCTGTACAAGCGAGTTTATCACCGTGTATCTTATGTGAAGGTGTATCAGGTGCAAACTGCGTTACTGGCATTCCCTTCACTTCTTTCCCTGGACTGTTGTGGCAATCCTCGCACGACGTCCTGACCGCTTCAAGCTGGGTGGCTGCTGCTTCCCCGGAACCGTGCATCTCTTCCGCGGTATGGCAGTCCGTGCATGTAAGTCCCTTTTCATAATGGATATCCGCGGGGTGCGCTACTTCTGCTCCTTCTATCGGAACCGTGCCATGTGCTGGAGTCTCTCCTACAAAGGTTGAAGTTTGTTTCTGGACATGGCACTGGTCACATGTCGACATATTCTTGCTCATATCTTCCTTATGCGGGTCCTTTCCATGGCACTTTTCGCAGGTGGTAGTATGGCAGCTAGAGCAATTCCACTTCGCATAATACTCGTCCATATCAATTCCAAACTTGCCTGCCGCGAATTTCGCATACTCGCCCTTCATCCCTGCACCGGTGTAGTGCAGAGAGGAAGTAAAGTTCTCTGTAATGTTTGAATGACAGGTACAGCCAACGTCTTCTGCCGCTATCCCTATACTCACCAGCGATACTGATAAGACAGCAATTATCACCAAGGGCAATATCTGCTTCGCGATTGTAATCGCCGACTTATTATAGCCTTCTGTTTTTGTCATCTCTTATTCCTCCTTAGCAAACATTTAAAACTTATACACTATATAAGACTTTCGTTTTTTTTCCCCCCCCGGATTTCCAGATTTGACTCATCTTATTCCCTAAAAATTATCTTATTTAAATACGTAAATTCCGAAAAGTTTATATACCCTTTTTATTTTCTATGTATTGGAGGTAAGAAAAAATGGGGAAAATAAAGGCGGTAGTGATAGCGGCAATAGTAGTAGCTGTGATAGGAGCAATTGGAGCAGTGGTAGTTTTAACCCCGAAACCCTCACCTGCAGGGGCAGGACTGTCAGGCAAGCTGACACTCGCAGGGTCTACAACGGTGCTACCGATAAATCAGGAATGCGCGCGACTTCTCATGGAAAAGAACCCTGCGCTGAGAATGTCCGTTTCTGGTGGTGGTTCCGGTCACGGCGTAAAGGCGGTGGGAGCAGGTGAGATAGATATAGGTGCGGCGTCGAGGGACGTAAAATCGGAAGAGATGGAGGCATATCCTGACATGAAACCGGTAGGGATAGGCAAGGATAGCGTGGCTGTCGTAGTGCATCCGAGCAATCCTGTAAGTGAACTGACGATGGAACAGGCATCGCAGATATTCAGCGGTGAGTTAAAGAACTGGAAAGATATTGGGGGTGCGGATGAAGCGATTCGTGTAATAACGCGCGAAGAGGGTTCTGGAACGCGGGAAGTATTCGAGGAATACGTGATGAAGCGGTATGAGCGAGAAATAGCGGGAAAGGCATCGGTGAAGCCATCGAATGGCGAGGTAAGAGCAACGGTCAGCGGAGATGAAAAGAGCATTGGTTATATCTCCATTGGATACGTTGACCCCTCAGTGAAAGCACTCAGGATAGACGGAGTAGAGGCAACAAGGGAGAACGTTCTCGCAGATAAATATCCAATCGTGAGAATGCTGTATATAATAACGAAGGGAGAACCGAGCGAGCTCGAGAGAGCATTCATAGATTTCGTGCTTAGCGAAGAAGGACAAAAGGTGGTGGAGGATATGGGGTATATCAGCATAAAGTAGGAAGGGATACAATGAAAATAGCGCACATATCGGACATTCATACAGCGGAACCACATTTCCTGCCGGATTTGCTGGAACGAGTAATAAACGAGATAAACGAGATAGAGCCGGAAATCGTGGTTGTTACCGGTGATTTAACAGAAAACGGTTATCCGTTCGAGTTTAAGCGTGCCGAAAGCTATATCGCGAGGATAGAATGTGATAAAAAAGTGGTGATACCGGGGAATCACGATGCGAGGAACGTTGGCTATCTCGGTTTCGAGGAGATGTTCGGACATAGGTCAACAATAGAGAAATACGAGGGGATAACAGTTGTTGGTGTGGATTCTACGCAGCCGGACTTAGACGATGGGCATGTGGGCAGAGAGAAATATGGGTGGATTGAGCACTGCCTTGACACTGACGAGTTTAAGGTGGTTGCTCTCCACCACCACTTAATTTCGGTTCCTAAAACAGGGCGAGAAAGAAACATACTGATAGATGCGGGAGATGTTCTCGAACTTCTTATCCGATGCGGAACAGACCTCGTGCTTTGTGGGCATAAACACGTGCCGTGGCTATGGAACCTGAACGGGATGGTAATAGCAAATGCGGGAACTGCTTGCACGAACCGCGTGAAATGGAATATTCCTCAATCGTTCAATTTAATCGAGATAGACGAAGAGGAAAAGGGAACAATCAAGATCTACCGGATGTATTCAAGAGGAGGGCAGGAGCTGGTGTTGGATAAAAGGAGGGATAAAAAATGAGATGGTCGCTTTAGAGCATCTTCGCGGTTTAAAATTTAAATTTGAAAAGCTGGAACTCACGAAGGAGAAAATAATAGAAAAGCTACTATTCCTCTCCGCACTCTCTTCCATTCTCATTGTATTTTTTATTATTGCATTCATGTTGAAGGAGGGCATTCCGGCATTAGCGCTGGGCTGGGAGTTCATTTTTGGGATGACATGGTGTCCTAAACACGACCTGTTTGGCATTTTTCCCATCATTGTGACTACATTCGTAGTTGGAATAGGTGCGTTAGCTATCGCTGCGTCTATTGGCATACCGACTGCAATTTTCTTAGCTGAATTCGCCCCCGCATGGCTTCGTAACGTCATAAAGCCCTCAGTGGAGATGCTGGTCGGGATTCCTTCGATAGTGCTTGGCTTTTTCGGGTTAATGGTGCTTGTCGTGTTTATAAGAGACTCATTTGGCGGATATGGCGAATGCATACTCGCTGGTTGGATAATCCTTGCGATAATGACCTTGCCGCATGTCATCAGCATATCGGAGGATTCTATCAGGGCAGTTCCAAAGGGATATAAAGAAGCATCGCTTGCTTTAGGTGCCACACAGTTACAGACCATCATAAGGGCAATATTGCCAAATGCCCGCTCCGGGATATTAGCATCCTTGATTTTAGGGATGGGAAATGCTGTTGGAGAAACAATGGCGGTTTTGATGGTCATTGGTAATCCGGAAATACCCTGGATTCCTTCTTCGATCTTGGAGCAGGTCCGCGTGCTTACATCCACAATCGTTCTCGATTCTTCTTATATGGTTTGGGGTTCAATGCATCAGCACGCATTATTCGCCATCGGCGTTGTTCTCTTCGTGATAGTTGCAATTCTCAATTTAGTAACCACTGTTGCAATAAAAGGGAGATTGGGCGCTACTACTGTAATAAAAGGGGTGATCAGTGGGAGATGAAGGAAACGGTAATAAAAATAGGCTTATGCCTGGTAGCTCTAATTTCGGTAGCGGTATTGTTTACTGTGGTAGCTTACATATTTTTGAATGGTATACAGGTCATCAGCCTCGACTTCTTGCTAAAATCGCCAAATTATGCAGCCCTTGAGAAAGGAGGCATATTTCCTCAAATCATCGGGTCATTATACCTTCTCGCTGTTTGTTTGCTTTTTGCCGTCCCTCTTGGTGTGGCGTCGGGAATATATCTTGCGGAATACGCCCCGGCGAGTATAATAACAAAAAGTGTCCGGTTCTTTGTGGAATGCTTAGCAGGGTTACCATCAATAGTGATAGGCTTGTTCGGGCTTATATTCCTCGTTTATTATTTAGGTTTTGGTCCCAGCATGTTATCAGGCGGTTTAGCTCTCGGCTTCACGATTCTACCATGGACAGTTCGTGCATCAGAGGAAGCAATTAAAGCGGTTCCTATTTCGCATAGAGAGGCATCTCTTGCTTTAGGCGCTTCTAAATGGCAAACTATTCGCAGCGTGGTGCTGAAAAGCGCCTATCCGGGTATAATAACAGGAATATTGCTTGGTGCCGGGAAAGCACTAGGAGAAACTGCCGTTATCCTTCTCACAACTGGTGGTCTTGCGACTTTCATACCGCGCTCATTATTGGATGATGTTGGTTCTTTACCGGTTTATATTTATTTAATCTTAACGATGGTCCCCGTTCCAAGGGTTGAGGCGGAATCATACGCATTTGGTGCTTCTCTCGTGCTAATCGCGATGTTTTTGATGATAAGCGTGTTCGCGTTGTTCCTTCGGAATAGATACGTCAGCCGTATGAGCGGGATTGGGAGGTGAAAACAAGAAAAGATGAGTAAGATAGAAACCCGGAGTTTGAATGTCTATTACGGTGGTGGAACAGTGCATGCAGTGGAAGAGGTGGATATAAAAATAGAGGCGAACAAAATAACCGCGTTGATAGGACCTTCGGGCTGTGGGAAAACGACTTTTTTAAGAGCATTGAACAGAATGAATGAACTCAGTGGAGCGAAGACGAAAGGCGAGGTTCTTATGGATGGAGCCGATATATACAATGGAAAAGTGGATGTCATTCACTTGAGGAAGCGTATAGGCATGGTATTTCAGCAGCCAAATCCATTTCCGATGAGCATATATGATAACGTCGCCTACGGTCCGAGGATTCATGGACTGAAGAACAGAAAGCTGGATAGAATAGTAGAGGGAAGTTTGAGGAAAGCGGCATTGTGGGAAGAAGTGAAAGACCGACTGGAAGAGAGCGCATTGAAGTTCTCCGGCGGACAGCAACAGAGGTTGTGCATTGCTCGCGCACTGGCGGTAAATCCAGAGGTTATTCTCTTTGACGAGCCTTGCTCGGCTCTGGATCCCATATCAACAGCGAGGATAGAAGCGTTGCTGAGAGAATTGAAGAGCGATTATACGATTGTTATCGTGACGCATAACATGCAGCAAGCAGCACGTGTTTCTGATTTTACCGCATTCTTCCTCATGGGAGAACTGATAGAATTTGGCGAGACCACGCAAATATTTGAGAAGCCGAAGGATAAGAGGACTGAGGATTATATTACAGGGAGGTTTGGGTAAACCTTTTCTTAGAAAGAAAAGCTTTACCAAAAGAAACTTAGATTTTTTAGTAACGGTTTTGGGGGAGCGAAAAAGTTTATGATAAGAAAAGAATACATAGAGGATTTGGAAAAGCTCAAAGAGGAAGTGCTGAGGATGGGCGAGTTGTCGAAGGAATCTGCGGGAAATGCTATAAAAGCTCTTGTCGAGCGAGATATGGAATTGGCAGCGAAGATAATCAAAGATAACGGCACGATAGACGAACTGGAATTTGACATCGAGAACAAGTGCATGAAACTGCTCGCGTTGCAGCAGCCCATGGCGGTTGACCTCAGAACAATAGGAACAAGCATGAAGGTAATAACGGATTTCGACCGGATAAGTGACCTTGCAGGCGACATTGCGGAGATTGTCCGGAGGATAGCGAATGAACCGTTTGCGAAACCGCTGATTGATGTACCGAGGATGTCGGAGATTTCGCAGGGTATGATTTCTGATTGCCTTAAGGCATTTTCGACAGGAGATATAAAAATGCTGGAGGATTTCTCAGCACGAGACGATGTAATAGATGCGCTATTTGACCAGGTGAGGCGGGAATTGATGATAGTGATGATAGAAAAACCGGGATGTATCGCAAATGCGAGCCATCTGCTCTTCGTAGCGTTGCATCTGGAGCGAATCGGCGACCATGCGTGCAACATCGCTTCTCGTATCATATATATGGTCACCGGGGAGAAGAGGAAGTTGGGGTGAAGTGAAAGTAGAAAACTGGAAGAAAGACGCCCCACGGTATCGGAATTAATCCTGTGCCCCTGAAGCTTTAACTCCTCAGCTATCCTGTATGTTGATTTGTCAGTCCAGTTATTTATTATTCGGCAAACCCTTAGTTCTTCACTCCCACATATCTATAATAAAATTTACAAAGATCAGACAAAATTATTTACCCGATCACAACGTTTTTTTAGGGCTATCTTCCAACTTCTTTACGTAAGTGTTGCAAATCGGTGTCATGAGCACGAAGAGCGAAGTGATGGAACAAGCGGGAGAGCTGGATGGCGCTATACAAACAGTCCGGCAGGAGGAGAAGAACTTTTTACTACGCGGCGACTCAACCTGCATTGACAAAACCAACAAAGCCGTAGCAGAGGTAAAGAGCCTGGGAACAGAGCTTCAAGTTCGGGTGACAGACACGGAAAGCAAAGCGGCATTAGAGGCGATAGTGTAACAAAAATGCGATACTCACTGCCCGGTGATGAAGGAAACTGGCAAGAAGGGCCGTTGATGCTCCAGGACGGAGTTTTTTTCTTCGCCTCGAGAGCAGGACGCAAATCCCGGAAGCGCAGTCCAATCCATGGTCTTATTGGCAACCTGATAAATGCGTTGTTTGGAGGTAGCTCGGGCAGGAGTACTACAAAAGGATTCGCTATTCCTTTACGTAATATCCGGGACGTAATCCGTGAAGATACCAGTACCATAGCTATAAAACATAGCTCGAACCCATCTTCGACTGGCCCCGAACCGGGTTCGGACGCAGAACAACTACTCTCCACGCTACTATCGGCAGACGAGCCGGTACTGAACGATGTGGAACGAGAGTTGATAATGGGCATGAACGCATACCAGTTCAACGTGTACTTCACGCACGCGGGTGAAGGCGGTGTGTTGTCAATGGAAAAGAACGTGGAGCTGGAAAAAGGGCTTCTTAAGATTTCTGATCTTGCACTCTGGATAATTGGACGGGACGTCCATCAGAGAATCGCATGGAGTAACATAGTAAACGTGGAGCAGAAGAAAAGGAGCCTATATAAAGGCACCGAATATAGCGCCATCTCTATTGACTATTTCGGCGAAGACAGCATGGATGTTACTTCTTCTATTATTATTACCAGAGGCAATACCGTGGATGTCTTAAAACGGCATGTTATGGAACTGCTACGTGCATATAAACAGGAAGAAAAACTCTCGGACTCTGAGAACCAGATAGTGACAATGCTGTACGCAGGTGCTTTAGACCTCTCAGAATCGGCTTTCGCAGCCACGGCTGACGCTTTTGGCATGAGCGAAGGGGATCTGAAAACAATGCTGGAGCACCTGAAAGAACAGGACATCGTGGACTCCAAGAATCAGGCATTGACGAGAAAAGGGATAAAATATGTGGTTGACCTCTCGAAAAATGGCACTTTTGGCGGATAATAGAAGGAGGTGAAAGGTGGAATAAATGGCGAAAATAATGATTGTAGATGATGCCGCATTCATGCGGATGATGGTGAAGAATATATTGAGTGCGAACGGACACGAAATAGTGGGTGAGGCGGGAGATGGAGTACAATCACTGGAGAAATACGAGCAGTTGAAGCCCGACCTTGTAACCATGGACATAGTCATGCCGCAACTGGATGGTATCGAAGCTACAAAAGAGATAGTACGGAGCCATCCGGATGCAAGAATAGTAATGTGCACCGCGGTTGGACAGCAGGGGAAAGTACTGGAAGCCATGAAAGCAGGAGCTAAAGGTTATATAATCAAACCGTTCCAGGCACCGAAAGTGATAGAAGAGATAAATAAAGTGTTGAACTCGTAGATAGGATAGAAAAATGACGATAAAATTCGGCTGTATAGATAAAGTCGTGCCGTTACACGCAATAGCAGGCGAAATCATGAATAGTTGGGGTAGTGGCTAAAAAAAAAAGATGAGCGATAAGATAGACATTTCACAATACTTGAATGCCTTTTTGGAAGAGACGCAGGAGCACCTGCAAGCCTTTACACAGGCTATGATAGAATTCGAGGACGCAGACGGCGAATGTGCTGCGGAGGTGTTAAACACGGCGTTCCGTGCGGCACACACGGTAAAAGGGATGTCAGCTTCGATGGATTTCATGAATATGGAGCGTTTATGCCACTCGATGGAAGACCTGCTGGACGAACTCAGGAGTGGCAGCCACAGTGTAACGCCAGAGCTGATAGACCTGCTACTGGAATGCTCAACGAAGTTAGAAGAGCTGACCATCTATATAGAAGAAAACGGAACCGATGACATTGACGTCTCGGAAGTGCTATCAGAGCTCGATAAAGTTAAGGTAAACGGTGAAGGAGAAAGAGCAAAGGATAAGCGTGGAAAGGCTAAAAAAGCAGAGAAGAAGGAAGATTTGAGCTCGAAATTAGAGAAGAGCAAGGTTAAAGGAAAAGAAGCAGCAGTGAAGAGTGTTCGTATAAGCATAGACAAACTGGATACCGTGGGTAACCTCGTGGGCGAACTCGTGATAAACAAGAGCAGGCTTATTCAGATAGGCAGGGAGCACGAAATAGAAGAGCTGAGTAGTACAATGGCGGTAGTCGAAAGAACGATAAGCGACCTGCAATACGCGGTGACACAGATGCGGATGATTCCAGTGGAGCACGTGTTTAACAGGTTCCCGAAGCTTGTGCGTGACCTTTATCGCGCTCAGGGGAAAGAAGTTGACTTCATAGTCAAGGGGAAGGAGATAGAACTCGACAGAACCATTCTGGACGAGATAGTAGACCCGATTGTTCATTTGCTTAGAAATTCCGTTGATCATGGTATAGAACTGCCAGAGGTGCGAGAAGAAGCCGGAAAAGAGCGAATAGGTAGGATTACGCTGGCGGCAAAGCGTGAAACGGGACATGTAACGATATGCGTGGAGGATGACGGAAAGGGCATGGACCCTCGTATTTTGAGAGATAAAGCAGTAAGCAAGGGACTCTTATCCGCAGATGAGGTCGCGAAGCTAAGTGACGATGATGCTTTTAAACTTATCTTCATGCCGGGATTCAGTACTGCGGAGAAAACGACTGCAGTTTCAGGTAGAGGTGTGGGGATGGAAGTAGTGAAGACGAAGATAGAAGCTCTGGGCGGGTTTGTGCATATTCAGTCGGAGAAGGATAAAGGGACGAGAGTGCTCTTGAAGTTACCGCTTACCACTGCGATTATTCATGCACTGCTCATTGACATCGCTTCGTTAACTCTGGCTTGATGATAGAGAGGAGAGGGGGGGGAGAGGAAAAAATGGATGAGAATGTGTCAATGCTAAGCCCGTTTCAGAAGGACGCACTGAATGAACTCGGGAACATAGCCTCATGCCATGCGGTTACTGCTCTGGCTGAGATGACTGGAATGACATTAAATATAGATGTCCCGACTGCGGATGTGGTCCCGATAGCGGAAGTGAAGAAGATGATAGATGCCGAGAGAATAGTTGCGGGCATCTCCGTTCAGCTTGATGGTGAATTCGCAGGCAACATGCAGATTCTGTTCCCGGAGAAAAGCGCCTTCGCTATCATTGACATACTCATGGGCAAAACGCCAGGCGAGACGAAGAGCATAGCGACCGAGCTGGAAGAATCGGCGTTAATGGAAATAGGAAACATCCTGGCTTCTTCGTTCTGTGACGCCATAGCGGATTTATTGCAATTTCCTCTGCTGCCATCCACACCATCTTTTTCCCTGGATATGATGGGTGCAATGATAGAAGACGCAATAATTGCTGAGGCACAGACGAAAACGACAGAATACATTATCCTGCTCAGGTGCGATTTTAAAGAAGAAAGCAAGATGGGACTCCTCGGCTATATCATGCTGTTCCCCCGGATGAACACTCTAAGAGCGATGCTGGCTATGCTGGAGGCACAGGTAAATTAGGGAAATGACATGGGTAGTGAAACAATGAACCAGTAAGAGCATATGGAAATGTATTACGCAGGTATAGGTGAGATGAAGGTAGTGCATAATCCACACCAGTTGATAATAGTGGGGCTCGGCTCTTGCATAGGACTCAGTCTTTACGATCGGATTGCAAAAGTGGGCGGGATGGCACATATAATGCTGCCTGAGGGTAATAACAACGGTAATAATGGGCAATAGCTGTAAACTCGCAAATCAAGCGATTACTGTGCTTTTAAAGGAGTTGTTACGCTACAAAGCGAAGAAGGAGCGGATAGTAGCAAAGATAGCCGGTGGTGCTTCCATGTTCCCAGCATGCGAGTTCGTCACTCATAATGTGCCCTACCCGTTTTGAAGAACCGTGACAGAACGTACTTAAGGATAAGCACCAGAGTAGTATTCTTTGCTGTGAGTGCTATGCGTCCCCCTATATCGGTGATCATCTCCTCCTCTTTTAAATTATCCACCGCAGTATGTAATGCCTCAGAGTCAACGTTAATACCAAATTTATGCTTGAGTTCTGCTATTAACTCCTCTTCTTTCAGTCGTGCCCGTATCGCACCTTCATCAGCTAACAGGTCTACAAGTATATCTATGATGATTAAATCAAGATATTCATTAATGTTAATACCTCTACTCTCCTGTTCGTTCGTTCTTAGCTTATTCTTCTTATTCTTCTCTTCCATTAGTATGGCGAATTTTTGCCGCTCCTCTATCACCTCGTGAATGCACTGCGCCACGGTATTAAAAAGAACATCCGGGTTGCCCTCCTTTTTTATATAGCGGTCCGCACCTATATTTAATGCTTCTATCGCCACTTCCTCTGTTCCCTTTCCAGTAAGGAAGATAAAAGGTATTTTATTGCCCCTATGCCGCAATTCTGCCAGTAATTCTAGCCCGTTCATCCCGGGCATCTCGTAGTCGGAAACGACGGCATCAAAATTATCCGCTGAGAGTTTTTCCAATGCCTGCAAAGCCGATAATACCGCGGTAATTTTAAAATCAGGATGTTTGCCTTCCAGATATAACCGCGTTATCTCAATCGTTCTGGGATTATCTTCCACGTGCAAAATCCGTATAAGGTTTCGCTCTCTCATTACTTCTGGTTATGTGATGAATGACCATAAATAACTAACCATCCCTTTACTCTATTCCTTTTCCATTCACTTCTTCCAAACCACCCGTATAACCGTACTTACGCCCACTCTTTACCCGTGCCATTCGAGAAGCTCGATGACGGGAGCGTATCTGCGGTAACACCTTCAGAACCTTTTTGTGCTTTCTTCTTTTTCTTACCCGGTATATGCCTTCTGATAAACCAGATGCTTAGGGATAGTGCCAGCAAGAGCGTAACAATACCAGTCACGGCTTTGACCGGCGGCCCGGTAACTTCCGGTTTACGCATAGCTACCGAGTCAGAAACAAATTTAACTTGCTCTTTCAAATCGTCTATCTCCCGTCTAAGAGATGCAACCTCCGTCGTTAATTTCTGTAGTTCTGTATTGGAAGAAGTAGTGTTGGTGTTGGTGGTGGTGTTAAGGGCTCTGCTGGATTCTGTACCGGGCACTGCCGGATAAATGGGGGGTACCGATACTAACTTCACATGGGACCAGAAGGGATAAGCCGTCGCGGGTGAGACGGAATTAAAGGTAGAACTCCTTGAAGCTGCCTCTGCCTGGTCTAATAACACGTATATGCTACCGCCTGAATCATTGCTGCTCGTTTTTATGGTGATGTCCCTGGTCATACCCACGATTTTACCGGCAACGCCTGTAACCACTATAATATCATTTTTCTTCAATATGTAACCGAAGACGTCGTCTATAAAGTTCATGTCATGCTCCATGTCATAGTGCCATGGATTACCTACATGCGCAATTCCCCCCCGGTTTTTAAGACCACCGGGTACTGAATTTATAGGCTTTAACGTGATAGAATACGACTTCATGTTGTCCTGCGGTTCATGAGTAATACCTGCCACTCTTGCCTTTATGGTAACATATTCGCCGGCATAGGCATTATCCACAACGAACCCCGCGTAGGTAAGCTCATGCTTGCTAGGATATATCATGACCCGAGCAACGGGTAAAAGCTCTTCGCCATCTGTTATACTATCACCATCGGTATCCGGGTTGTTAGGGTCGGTAATAATGCCATATGAACCGCCAGTAATCTCTTCCCGGTCTGCCAACCAATCGCCATCGGTATCTATGTTTGTCGGGTTCGTGCTGTATTTATAAACCTCGTCGAAATCTGTGAGCCCATCTCCATCAGAATCAACGTTTGTGGGTGATGTACCCCCTGTGAGTTCTTCACCATCCAGTAGTCCATCGCCGTCCACATCAGGATTAGTGGAGGATAATCTATAAGGATAATATCTCTCCCTCAAGCTTTCTATTACGTGCGCATCCACGAATAATTCATCCATTTGTGTCTGGTTGCTTACACAGACATACGTAGCAAGCTCTTCCAAATCTGTTAAACCATCGCCATCGGTATCCGCGTTGAGCGGGTCGGTTACCAGACCAAATAATCCCGTTACTTCTGCATAGTTTGAGATTTTATCGTTGTCTGTATCTCTATTATAAGGGTCTAAGCCTCGTTTATACTCCTCAAGAGCGTTTAGCCCGTCATTGTTGTAGTCCTTATTTGCATCGCCCGGGTCGCCAAGGTTTAACCTGTGCTGGTTCTCCCAGCCATCTGGTAACCCATCGTGGTCAGAATCAGAAGAAGAAGGATTGGATGCCGATAGAACAGGAGTAAACAGGATTGCCACAACCAGAATCAAGCAGGCGATAATAATAATATGTCTGTGCCTTCACGGTAAATGCAGTTAAATCATCTCTCAGTGCTCGGACTGATACAGTATAATGCTTCTCCTCGTCAGGTAGAACGATAAACTTACCGATGTATTGCCCCGCGCCAGAACTTACGAACGGTGTGCCCACACCCATCACCTCTACTCCCGGGTCCACGGTAAAAATAGTTTGCGCAGTTAGTACGGGGTTTTTCATAGGGTTCACAGCAGAGATAGAGAGTAAACCCGGCTGTTTTGAAGTAATGGTAGTGCGGGTGGAATACAACTGGATAATAGGGGCGATTGCGGGTGGTGGTGGTGTGGGCTCAGGCGTTGGTTCTATTGGCTCATACAAACCGACAAAAGAGTTCGTTTCGCCTACGGTTATAACCACAGTTTTCGAATCTGGAGTTATATAGCCCTCGACAGCATCAAAACGAACGGTATAAGTTCCGGGTGGGTATTTCTTTATGATAGAACCAGTGCCCGCATACTCGTTATTTATATATATCTTTGCGGCAACCGGCGTGGTAGTTACCGATATGGTGCCAGTGGTGGTAGAATACGGAAGAGGTTCGTATGTCACGCGAACAGGTGTTGTATCATTTGAAGTTACAGTCGCTATTTTCATA
>JBAQFZ010000132.1:0-25358 GCA_049287525.1 Halobacteriota archaeon
GTACAGGCTCATACCAGTAAAAAGAAGGACTATATCGCCTTTCTTCACAAAGCAACCATAATGCACAAGATCATCTCTCGAGATGCCCGAACCTGGAGGCTTATGGGATAAGTCGAGAACCACCGCCTCTCCTATAAATTGCTCTATCGGCAGTTCACCAACACCAACACCTTTCTCGATGAAATGAACAGGTGCATCCACATGGGTTCCAGTGTGAGCACCTATCTGGATCTTTGTGAGGTTCACGCCATCCTTAGCTAGCTCTTTAACCCTCTCGATCTTGGGCTCTATATCTCCGGGGTATACGGGCATTCCAACTCGGATCACATGTGTGAGATCTGTGCCTCTACCTGCCTTAATTATCAACCTAAACACCTCCATAGCCTTAGTGTATCAGCTCCTTTAGATATGCCAGATTTTGCGTGAAATCCGTTGCAAAGGCTTTCGGGTCTGCTGTTCTGCTATGAATTTCAATTCTTGTAAAGCCCAGCTTAATATATTCCTCCAATTCAGGTAGACAGTCTTCGATTTTTGTACAGATAAGCCACCTTTCAGTCAACTCTTCCATAGGAATCCTCTCCCCCTCGGCTTGAAGAATTCTTGGGTCATGTTCTTCACTCTCCAGCACATGCGTGACAAGGGTACTTCTCCAGTGTGCGAGCTGCTTCAACGCTTTATCATAATCCGGGTCATAAGATACAAGAAATTCAATTCCTTTATCAACTGCTTCAGCACTTTTACCCGATTCTTTCACACCCTGCTCGAAGGCAGGGAACAATTTCTCCAGATAGTGTTTCTTTGAAGCGGGGAATGTATAGATTCCATCCGTTATCTTACCAGCCGCCTTGGCGGACTTTGGTCCACTTGCAGCCAAATAGAGTTTTGGTGGATTCTTCGGTTTTGTATAGAGGTTTGCATTCGCAAGTGTGAAGAATTTCCCTTCAAATGTTACAAAAGCCTCACTCCAAAGCATTTTTATTATTTCAATCGCTTCTCTTAGTTGCTGCGCCCTTTCTGCATAAGAAAGCCATGGTAAGCCGAGTGGAATCTCATTCATAGCTTCTCCCGTTCCTACGGTCAGGAATATTCTCTCACCCGCCAGGCATTGAAGGGTTGCAAAGGATTGGGCTATTATACCGGGATGGTATCTTGAGAAGGGGGAGGTAACTCCAGTCCCCAGCTCCACCTTTTTGGTTATGGATGCTGCGGCTGCTAGTACAATCCATGCCTGTGATGCTTGCGCATTAACGTGAAACCAGGGGTGGAAGTGGTCGCTTATTGTGACAAAGTCGAATCCCGCATTTTCAGCCGCTATTATCTGTTTGATGAGTTGTTCAGGGGGATATTCTTCTGTTACCGCGCGAAATCCAAACTTCACGTTCATGGTGCTTAATCATCTCCATGTGGGTGTTATTTTATTAAAGTTGAAACTTTTTTAGAGGATATTTTGCAGCTACATCTTCCTTAAGCTCGATTCCTAAACCCGGTTCATCGGTCATTCTTATAAATCCACCTTTGATGACTTCCCTATCTGCTATCTTCCACCAGATTGGTACATCATGGCCGTGAAATTCCAGGACTCCAAAGTTTGGTATGGATGCCGCGAAGTGTGCCTGCGCCATTGTGCCTATGGGACTGGATATATTGTGTGGAGAGGTAATAATTTCGTTTAACGCAGCAAGTTCAGCAATAAACTTTGTTTCTGTGGGACCTCCTGTCTTTAAAATGTCCGGAGTTATTATTCTAATACGACTGTTGAGCACCATCAGAAACTGATATCTTGTGTAGACGTTTTCTCCAGTTGCGATTGGAGTGGTGGTGCTGCTTGCTACTTTATCGAGCAATCCGGGGTTTGATGGTGGGACCGGGTCTTCAAGCCACATTACATTGTACTGCTCAATAGACCTTGCGAGTCTTATCGCACTTTCAACATTGAACCTCCAGTGTAGATCGAACATAATATCCACTTCATCTTGGACAGCGTTTCTGACGGCACCCACCAATTCAGCTAGATACTTTACCTCCCTGTTGGTTAGGGAGCCGGAGGTCCTATTATACTCTTTAGTGTATGGAGTGGGTACATCGAGATCGAACTTTATAGCAGTATAGCCTTCATCCTTCATCTGCTTCGCTCTTGTGGCATAAGCTTCAGGTGTGTATACATCGGAGTAGGTTTCCACAGCGGCTCTACCATGTAGGGGTGCCATAGCTTCTTCCACCTTCAACCCCTCCTCTATCATCCACTCAGGTGTAATTGGTAGTAGCACGGAATCCATAGCCTCCAGGGCTTCACCGGCATGCGTATCAGCATACACTCTTACATCCCCTCTATACTTTCCACCCAATAGGGTGTAGACGGGTACATTGAGATACTTTCCTACAAGGTCGAGGAGAGCTATATTCAGGGCGGAAATAGCATGCAAGTTTACCCCGCATGCCCCAGATGGTACTGCTGCCCAATGCATCTTATCACACAATCTGTTTATATCCAGCGCATTTTCACCTACGATGACCCTTCCTAATTCACGAATGACACCTTCAAGTCGGGGGGCGAAGAACCCTTCCCCGGTTCCGAACATTTCACCCGCATATACCCTAACATAAGTCCAGTAGTAGTTTCCAACCACAGTCGCTGACTTTACATCAGTTATCCTCAACTCCATGGCAAATCACTGCTATATTTTTAATAACCGTAACTCCGCAAGTTAACCCATAGGTAGTGTCTCGAGTCCTGACTCACGTGCCCTTCACCGCCCATTTCACCTTTCTTCTCTTACGCTTCAGCTTCACCATGTTCCGTTCACATCTGGAACTGCAGAAGTATAATACTGTTCCATCGCGTCGCACGAACATCATTCCTGTCCCCAGCTCTATGGGCAAATCACAAAAAGAGCACTTCTTCTCCATCTTCTTCTTCTTACCTCGCTAAATAAAAAGAATCAATCATCTCTTCATTAATTTCCGCACTTCCCGATTCGTCTCCAGCAGCACAATCACATCGCCGAGCTTTACCGGCCCACGGCAATTTCTTGTGATGATTTGCCCTTGATTCACCCCCTCCTGTACTCTGCACTTTATCTGTGTGGATTCGCCGTGCATCCCTGTCCTACCTACGATTTCTATTACTTCCGCAGGTGTCCCCCTCTCATCGTACATGCTTTCCTTTCTCCCGCTATTACACCTTTATCTTAGCCAGTTCCTTTGTGACCGAATCAATTGCCTCTTCTGCTTTGCCTGCGTCCACGATAGCCGCGGAGCCACAGCCCTTCTTTATACCACATGCCTCGCCTAAATCCCGCTGACTCTTCACGTACAGGTAAGGTGTACCTTTCTCTTCACACAATGGTGGTATATGCATCACTATCTCTTCAGGGGTGACGTCCGCTCCTATAAACACTAACTTAGCCATCCCTCTCTCTATAATTTTCGTCGTCTCGTTAGTCCCTTTCTTTATGCTACCCGTAGTTCTCGCCAAATCCAACGCCTCTAACGATTTGCTTTGTAACTCCTCTGGCACTTCAAACTTGACATACACTTTCTTCTCTTCCTTAGTCATTTTTCTTCCCCTTACAGTGTCATCTGCGCTTTTACTTTTATATTACTAACTAATGCTTTAAGCTTATAATCTTCAAACAAGACGGGTTGCACATAACTTTCAGGCACACTCAGCGAAATCTCTTTTGTACGCCCATACCGCCCTTTACTTACTATCACTGCACTTATCAACCCTAAGATGTCCAGTTCCGCGACTAAATCGGTGACACGGCGTTGTGTCAACGGTTCCATGTCCAGCTGGTTACATGACTTTCGATACATGATATAGACTTCTCCGCTGGAGAATCGCTTCCTGTTTCTTTCCTTATGTAGTAGCAGCACACTGTTTAACACGATTTTTGATTGCATCGGTAGTGTCTTTACCACTTCCACAATGCTATTTGTTTCTATCCTATCGCTTGCTTGCCTCACGTGCTCCTCGGTCACCGTTCTGGAGTTCGCACGTTCGGCTATTTCTCCTGATACGCGCAGCAGGTCGAGGGCACGTCTCGCATCCCCATGCTCCTGAGCTGCGAAAGCCGAGCATAGTGGTATCACACCCTCATCAAGCGTAGAAGCATTGAACGCTATCTCTGCCCGCTCACTCAAAATATCCTGCAACTGGTGGGCATCGTAAGGCAGAAATATTATCTCTTCCTCGCCCAGAGACGACCTCACCCGCGGGTCCAATAGTTCAGTGAAGGTAAGGTCATTTGAAATACCAATCATACTTACACGAGCATTATTTAGCTCGCTGTTTATCCTTGAGAGGTTATACAGGACACCGTCACTTTTGGTTGCTAACCGGTCCACCTCGTCTAATATCACGATTACGCATCTTTTATCCGTATCTATTCCGGCTTTAAACTCTGAATATACCATGTCGGTGGGCCAACCGATCATCGGGACATTCTTATTGAATATCCTTGCGAGATAGGCAAAAACACGATATTGCGTATCGAAGATCTCGCCGTTGATATAGATCATGACGCATTTACTGCCCATCTTCTTCCCCATCCCTTCTAATTCCTTACTTACATATTTCACCGTTGCCGTCTTACCCGTCCCGGTCTTACCATAGATTACTACATTAGATGGGGTTTCATCCCGTAACGCTGCGGACAGTATATCCGCTAAATTCTTTATCTGCCTCTCACGATGAGGCAGTTTCTCGGGTATATACGTGGGGCGAAGCACCTCTTTATTTGCAAATATCCTGCCCTCACTTATCAGGCCATCAAATAGGTTGTCCATCTCTATCGCAAAAAAGCACCTCAATGTAAAAATCGCATTACCCCTATAAAAAATAGTGGGTTATTCTCGTCATAATAAGGAATCTACCGATGGATGTCACCCCCCTGCTAACTGTTTGTTCGAACCCTCACCGGATGATGCTTTTACGGGTCCGTCAAGTGGATAATATATGAACGACAGCCGTACCGCCTGTACCGCCTATGTTATGTGTCAGTCCAACTTCGGCGTTGGATACCTGCCTCTTTCCGGCTTCTCCTCTGAGCTGCTGCACTATCTCTACCACCTGTCTTATGCCCGTTGCACCGAGAGGATGCCCACATGCTTTTAGCCCACCAGACGGATTTATTGGTACTTTAGCTCCTATTTCGGTCTCTCCTTCGGCAGTAGCAGAGCCTCCAGCTCCTTTTTCAAAAAAGCCTAAATCTTCTATTGCTATTATTTCCGCAATCGTGTATGAGTCATGCACCTCGGCGACATCTATCAGTGATGGTTCAAGGGAAGCTCGTTGATAAGCCTTCTTTGCTGCAAACACCGTTGCATCCATTGTTGTTAAGTCCCTTCTGTCGTGAAGCGAGATAGTATCACTCGCCTGAGAGGACGCTTTCACGTAGACCGGCGAATCCGTATATCTCTTCGCATTCTCTGCGGCGCATAACACCACCGCAGATGCACCATCTGCTATGCCTGAGCAATCCAGCATGTGAAGTGGGTCGGCAACTATGGGAGAGCCGAGCACCGCCTCTATTGAGATTTCTCTTCGGTATTGTGCAATGGGATTGTGCGTGGCATTACTATGGTTCTTTACCGCCACTGCCGCCATTTGTTCTACCGTGGTCTGATATTTTTGCATGTGTACCCTCGCCATCTGGGCGAACAAGGACGGTAGCGTAGCACCGCAAATCGCTTCCCACTCCCGGTCTACCGAGGATACGAGCAGATCGCTGGCTATATCGTCATCTACATCGGTCATCTTCTCCACGCCCGCCGCGACCACGAGGTCGTACCAGCCGGAAGCCACCGAAAGAACTGCCTGATGCAACGCGAGTGCACCGGAGGCACATGCGGCTTCCACCCGGGTCGAAGCAATATGCAATCCCGATAAACCGACAGAATCTGCTATTAATGCACCAATGTGCTCCTGCTCTACAAATCTACCTGCCGACATGTTACCACCATATAGCGCATCTATCTCATCGCCGCTTATCCCTGCATCCTCTATCGCTTTTAAACCCGCTTCTACCGCGATGGTTCTGAGAGACTTCTCCCAGAGTTCTCCAAATTGGGTACTTCCCACACCTATTATCGCTACTTCTCTCATTACTCTTCTTCTTTTTAGAAACCAGAAAAACTGCACTAAAAGAAAAACTTACTTATAAAAAAAAAAGTCCGGTTCCTACATTCGGATTTTCCCTTGATGTTTTGCATAACCTGCGTAATCCAGATACTTCTTTGAAATAATAAAGTGCTCTACCTTCTTCGCTTTTTCTCGCACTTCCTCTATATAGTCTGTAACACGAAAAGCAAAGGAGTCCGAACCAGCACCCGAGCCGAAAGAGGTCAGTAAAATCCGTTGCGAGGGTGATGCTTTATCAAGAACGGCTGCGAGCCCTATCAGCGATGAGGCGGAATACATATTCCCGAAGAAGGGCACCATCAGACCGGTTTTTACCTGCGCGGTTGTGAATCCGAGGCTATTCGCGGCTTTTAGCGGGAACTTGCCATTGGGCTGGTGGAAGACGGCGAAGTCAAAGTCGGCAGCTTGAAGCCCTGTTTTTTCCAGCAATGCTTCCGTAGCGGAGATGGTATGCCGGAAATAAGCGGGTTCACCCGTGAAGCGCCCGCTGTGCGATGGATACTTCTGCAGGTCCCGGCGCCAGAAGTCAGGAGTATCAGTAGTAAAAGACGCATAATCCTCTATCTCCGCAACTACCCGCTCCTGCCCGATGACAAAAGCAGCGCTTCCAGCAGCGGCAGTGTATTCTAATGCGTCACCCGGACTTGCTTGCGAGGCGTCAGTACCTATTGCAAGTCCGTACTTTATCTTACTCAGTGCGACAAGTCCCATACACGTTTGTATCGTTGCAGTTCCGGCTTTGCATGCAAACTCGAAGTCCGCGGCTGTGATTGCAGTCGAGGCATCTATTGCCGCAGCTACGATAGTTGCGGTAGGTTTTACTGCGTAAGGGTGGCTTTCCGAGCCCACGTATATAGCGCCTATGTCCCGGGGATTGAGGCTCGCACGTTGGATAGCCGCTCGTGCTGCTTCCACCGCCATTGTCGCTGCATCCTCATCCAGGTCGGGCACTGATTTCTCTTCCACCATCAGACCCGCCTTTATATTTGCGCCTTTCTCGCCCCATTGTTTCGCTATCTCTTCCACTCTTATCCGGTACACGGGCACATACACGCCATATGAGACTATCCCTATCATTGTAATCACTATCACTAAAGAAAGGTAAGTAGAATAAATAAATAAATACCTTACAGGTGAAGCTTATGGAAGAAGAAGCGCTAAAAGCATATTTGGGGAAGAAGTTTGGGTATCCTCTAAAAATACGGAACGTAACGGAGTTACGTCTGGCATCAGAGCAAGCAAAAGAGCAAGAAATAAAGGGGTTTGGCTATGGTAAACCTTACCTCGTGGTGTTTGAGACTCGAGAAGGCAATCGAAAAGAGGTTGTTATCTCATCAATGAAGGGCAATGGATTCGGGCACGACCATCTCGCGGACCGTGCACAGATACTGATATGGCAATACCATGCGTTCAATACACTACCAAAACACGTAAAATCGCTTGATGTCGGCTATTACACAAAAGACGGGAGGATGGAATCAGCAAGTGATGGCGTAGAATATTTCATTGTATGCGATAAAGTGACGGGCGAAGAGTACGTTAATGACCTGGACAGGTTAAAAGATGGTGGTGCATTAAAAAAAGCGGATGAAGCACGAGTATCTGCGATGGCTTCCTATCTGGCTGATATACATGCCGTTAAGAGAAACGACCCACAACTGTATGTACGCAGGATACGGGAGTTAGTGGGGCATAGCGAGTGCATATTCGGACTTACAGACAGTTATCCTTCAACTAACGAATTCATAACTGGTGAAGAGCTGAAGGAAATAGAGAAGAAGTGCATAGACTGGCGATGGCAATTAAAAGAGAGGACCGAAAGGTTGTGTATGGTTCATGGTGATTTCCATCCCTGGAATATTATATTCCATACCGGAACTGATTTCACGACTCTTGACCGCAGCCGTGGTGAGTGGGGCGAAGCCGCAGACGACATTACTGCGATGACCATAAACTATCTCTTCTTCGGGCTTATCAAAACAGACGGTAAAGAGGTTGATAAAGACTTCAAGCGATTGTTTGAACTGTTTTTCAGTGTGTATCTCGATAAGACCGGTGATTACGACTTGCTGAAGGTAATACAGCCGTTTTATGCGTTTAGAGGGCTCGTGGTTGCTTCGCCGCTATGGTATCCCGGCATTTCGGTGACTACAAGAAGTAAAATGTTCAACTTTATAATTAATCTGCTCAATACGGTTGAATTTGATTATAAAGAGGTGGATAAGTATTTATAGCGGTGTACTGTACGTACTGATGCGACCTTCAGTGTCAATTCGTAGATCACCCGTGCCAGCAGGTTGCACTGGATAGAGGGGTTCCCCTTCTTCGCTATGTATCTCACTACGCCAAACTTCAAAGCGTCATTCATAACTTTGGATTTATCTGCACTGGTGAATAGGATAAAGGGTATACCCGCATATCTTTCCGTATGTCGCACCGCGTCTAAAAAGTCCAGCCCGTTCATCCCAGGCATCTTACAATCGGAAACCACGACATCAAAATACTCGTTTTCCAGTTTCTCCAACGCATCCTCTGCGGATAGCACACTGACAATGTCAAAATCACCTTTCGATTCCCGATTCAGGAATATTCTCGTTATCTCCAGATGTGCTGCCTCGTCGTCTACATGCAAAACCCGTATCGGCACCACATTCTGGAATGGAAAATCTTCTGCCATTCATAGTCTCCTATAAACATTCTTAGTTAAAGAAGGCATAAAAGTGTTGTTATCGCGCAAAGCCTTCTTTAATGGATGTCTAAAAATAGTGCTAAATCATTACATTTTTTTGCTAATAGCTATTAACAATTCTGCTGACCAGAGCAACGAAAGGCGAAATTTATATACTTAAAGCCAGAAATTAAGAGCATGGAACCTTTATTAGGAGCGTTAATAGCAGGTATTACGTTCAGTGTAGTCATAGCCATGGTATATTACCTCTTCTACCTGGTGGTAGTAAAA
The DNA here is from genome assembly GCA_049287525.1 of Halobacteriota archaeon. GTDB lineage: Archaea > Halobacteriota > Syntropharchaeia > Alkanophagales > Methanospirareceae > QENJ01. Next base: position 9,102 of record JBAQFZ010000132.1, read on the forward strand.
GGCTTTGTCCCGCCTGTTCGGGCATTCAGTCGTTTTATAGATATGTACAGTAAACACACGCGGAATAAGCGTGTGAAAGAGAAGATGTACGAATACGAGACCATTTGTGGCATGCACAAACCCTCTGTTCTTGGTTCAACCATTGTATTCTCCGTAATTGTTCTCATTATATCTTTACTCCTCTTTAAAGTCGTTTTCTTCACGGTTATAACGTCAGGTAGTATGAGTCCCACAATAGAGCGTGGCGACCTCGTGCTCATGCAAAGAATACACACTGAGCCCCGGGTGGGTGATATAATAACGTTCAGAGAAGCAGATGTCCTGCTTCCTATTACACATCGGGTAGTTTCCGTGACGAAAGCGGGGGTGAGGACGAAAGGGGATGCAAGAGGGAGAATGGACCCATGGCTGGTGACACGAGAAGAAATCGAGGCGAAAGCCATACTGACAAGTGGGAGACCGATAGTCTTAAAAGACGTGGGCGACTATTTCATCCTGAATCCAAAGCAAATGCGTGTGGGTAGATACGGCACTGAATATGCGTTCATAAAGAACGTACTCAGAACGGTAAGGATGTACGGCTATGCATTGTGCATCATTGCTATCTTAGGCTATGCAATATTAACGATGAAGGAGATGAAGAGTTAACTAATGGACGCCACACGATTTATTTCTCTACAGTTTTACGGAGTCGCTGGGATTTGAACCCAGGTCATCGGGTCCGAAGCCCGAAGGGATAGTCCGCTACCACACGACTCCTCTAGATAGATAATATTATATCGGGGCATCATTCTTAATAACGTTATGCCCATAGCATGCCAGTATCTCAAATACCAACCTTGCTGCATTGATACTCGTAATCCCATTTGTACTGTCCAATTGTGGATTCACCTCCGTCACGTCTGTTACCACTACCTCTACATTTGCCATTAGCCCTCTTACCACGGAAATCAGACTCTCAAGCGACATCCCACACGGCTCCGGGTGCTCTACACCGGGTGCTATGCCGGGGTCAAGTACGTCTATATCAATAGAAAGGTACGTCTTCCCTTTTACTATCCCTTCCAATGCACCTTCTTCTGCCAACATCTTCGCATCGTAAATCCTTATCCGGTCTTTCATGAACTCGTATTCAGCCGCAGAAGCGGATCTGACTCCTATTTCGATCACGTTCTCAAACCCTGCCAGCTCCGCTATCCGTCGCATTACACATGCGTTGGAGAAGTTATTGTTCCTATACGAATACCGGAAATCGGCATGTGCATCTATCACAATCACCTTCTCTACCTCGAGTCTATCAAAGAAATACTGGAATAATGGAAAGGATATGGAATGGTCACCGCCGAGGAATATCTTCTGTCTGGTGTAAAACTCCTGATTCTGCACGGACTCAAGGTTAACGTCACCACAGTCGTAGTACAATAACTCCGATAGTTCGAGCTTCTGGTGCCACAAAAAAGTTTCAAGCCTCTGTGATGCTTTCCGTATCGCCGCTGGCCCCTTACTTGCTCCTTTCTTTAACGCATTACCATCGTAAGGTACGCCTATTATTTCATAGTCTGCTTTCTCCCTCTCCGCATCAGATAGCGAGCCTGAGTATTTCATCTGGTCAGCCCGATGGAAACAACTCATAACATTATATTTTGCGGTAAATAGCTAATAAATGTGAGATACAACCGCTTAGTAATAAGAGAATAAAAAGAAAGGATTAAATAAAGCGTGAAAGTGGGGGGAAAATGCAAATAAAAGACCTGTTAGAGATTTCGTCGGGGATAAGAGATGCCATAAAAAGCTACATGGCAGGTACCGCGAACTATGGCGAGATAATAGCAAAAAGAGAGCGAGACGTAACGCGAAGAGTAGACATGTTCGCGGAAAAGGCATTAGAGCAGGCATTGGACAGCCGCAACCTCTGTGCGAGGGTAATATCGGAAGAATTGGGTGACCATGTATACCCCAAAGGAGAAGATCCGGAATTCACGCTTATCTTCGACCCCTTAGATGGCTCCACAAATGCGATTCTCGGCATACCGTTCTTCTGTACATCTATTGCGTATTCTCCAAAGATAGACCATATTCGTTTTGGTGACATTCAGGCGGGTGCGGTTGCTACTATCAGCGGTAAGACGTTTTATGCCGTGAAGGGTGGGAGTGCGTTCGTTGACGGTAAGAAACTACCACGGGAAGTGAAAGGCAAGACAAAACTCGTTCTCTCTATCTACTCCTATGGTGCGGGCTCGATACCAGAGGGGCTGATACAATTCCAAAAAGAGACAAAGAATGTGGTAGTCCGCGTGCTGGGCAGTATAGCAATGGAGATTTGTATGGTTGCAGAAGGCGCAATAGATGCGGTGATTGACGTGCGTGGCTTGATAAACGGTTATGACATTGCTGGTGCATCGCTAATCCTGAAGGAAGCGGGAGGAATAATAACAGATTTAAAAGGAAATGAGCTGGTAAACGAGGCAGGTAAAGCACAGAATATCTCTCTTACCGCTACTTTAGTGCCGGAGATATATAATAAAATACGCGGTATTGTGGTTTGATTGGAGGTATTTAAAAAAGGAGGGGTTACAAGATGAAGACGAAGATAAAGATAAAGGTAGCGGCTTTTCGACCTCAGAATGTGCTCAAACGGTCGAAGGAGAAATCGGATAGATATGGTTTTGAGTTCTTTGGCTTCCCTGTGTTTGAACTGGTGAAGAGGCAAGAGGCATTGGAAGAGATAAGGGCAGTTTTTGAAGCGGGGGTGGACTCTGTTGTTTTCACCAGTCTGAATGGCGTCAAGACATCGTTCAGCATCTGTGAAGGCGAATTTGAGTTGAAAGAGAAGCTTTTTGCTGCTGATGTCTACGCGATAGGTCCGACAACGAGAAGAGCGCTTGAGAGATACGGTGTGCGAGTAGCGTTCATGCCCGAAGAGTACAGTGCAAAAGGGCTTATGAAGCTACTGGACTCACAGGGTGGACTTGAAGCCCGAAGAATCGTGTTTCTCAGGAGTGCCGAAGGCGGTACTGAAATCTTAGCGTTTTTAAGAGAAAAAGGGGCTTCTGTAACGGATATATCAGTGTATGAGGTGCAAATAATCGTTTCAGAGACAGAGAAGGCGCTATTCCTGGAATTCGTGCGTTACAACCCGAATTATGTGATATTCACGAGTTCAATGACATTCAAAACTGTTTTGCAGCTCGCTGATAAATTTGAACTGAAGGATCAGATTTTAAAGGCATTAACAGATGCAAAGATTGCGGCTATCGGCGATTTGACCGCCGGGACGATACGAGAAGAGGGCATGCAGGTGGCGATAGTAGCCACTAAAAGCACGTTTACTGAGGTCTTGAAACGGTTAAAGGAGGACGTATCGGGATAGAACGCTGGTTATTTATACAACTGCCCTGCTTTTTATATACGGAATCAACCCCCCGCTCTCCAATAGAGTCTGCATGAACTCTGACAAAGGCTCAAACCGGTAGTTCTCACCTTTTGTGAGATTCCTTATCTCCCCTGAGTCAAACCTTATCTCTATTTCATCGCACTCTTCTATCATGTCGTGTACATCTGCTTCGACCAGCGGCAACCCGATATTTATGGCATTTCTGAAGAAAATTCGTGCAAAACTCGTTGCAATCACACAGCTTATTCCCGCACCGATTAATGCACGTGGTGCATGCTCACGCGAACTGCCACAGCCGAAATTGCACGCCGCCACGATGACATCTCCCCTTTTCACTTCGTTCGCGAATTCCGGTCTTACTTTAGCGAACACATGAGCTGCAAGTTCCTTCGCGTCACCGGTCGTCAGGTATTCCGCGGGGATTATCTGGTCCGTATCTACATTATCGCCAAATTTCCAGGTTCTCATTTTACGCAGTTGTTGTCGCATTCATTGCTGGGAACTGAGGCGCGGTCTCAGCACGTCCTGCCGCATCAGGCAGCACAATCGTCACGGGCTTATTATAATCATAAAAGCTCATCGTGGTTCTCTGGTCTAACGTCATTGTAAATTCCTGCCCGGGTATATTCCAGTCCTTCGAGTTCATCTCCATCCTCTCCTGCATCTCTGTCTTCAGCGGATACAGCGTATCCTTTGCTATCCATTGCTTTATAGAAATCGCCTTTATCATTCCCCCAAGCTTGGAACTGGCGTTTTCTCCCGGACTGTGCATAAATTCGCTCTTCTCTTCTTGTTGCATCAATAATGCCACGTACTTCTCCATGTTTAGCTTGCTTTTTAGCACATAGCAATCCATACCGTGCACCTTTTCGTCTGCTAATAGTTCCACTTCTGAAATATTCAGCAGTGCCATTTGCTGGTCTACCTGATTCTGTGATTCCCAATATTTATCGTACCCTACTGGCATTTCACGCTTTGTCCACTGCCCCGGCGTACCGGGAATACCGCTATCCATCTTCATGTACATGGTGTTATATTAGATAGGATGTATTTGTATAGAACCACGAGATTACACAAGATTATATGTTATGAGCTAAATTTGGGAGAGATTCATTTTGAAAGAGAGAAAGAAGACCTAAAAATCGCACTAAAGAGCAGAAATCAAAAGCAAAGAAACATAAGACAAAAATAGACCGTATCGAGGTGTGCAAGGTGGATAAGAGCATCCTGCCGCCCGATGCGGAGTTCAAAGGCTACCAGAGCGTGATTGTTCAGGAAATCGTCATCAAAACGGATAATGTTGAGTATAAAAAAGAGGGTATTTATTTATCGCAGTAAATCCACGCTTATCACACCTCGCCTGCTTCAACCCCTTTAGTTCCACACCACCCTCAACACCCAGAATCTCAGCACCGTCAAACTCATTCATGCCACACAGTAAATGCTGCTCGGGATGCGTTCCCGGCGTGATGTTACAACTCAACACAACTCGTTTGCCACCCGATACCACTATTTTAAGACGAGCCGACGCAGGATGACCCTTTGGCAGTACAATCAAAGGCGAATTCAGCTCCCTAATCATGTACAGCACACACCGTAATCCTATTACTATCTGCTCATCCGTGCCAAATCCAGACGCCACCAGCAGCTCCTCAGGTCCCATAGCCATTACAATCTCGCGTTCAGGCGTATCAACGAAGAACTGCCTTTGCACTCCTACTTTGACCATGGCTAATGTTCCTGTATTACCATGCACCAGCAGCATCTCGTTACTTCTTAGCGGAATCATTTATTATCGTTACCACTATTTATTCTATTTTATTTGTATAACATTGTCATGAAAGATATGTCAAAGGTTCGCGTTGGCGTTCACGTCTCAATCGCAGGCTCAGTAGATAAAGCGGTGGACCGTGCAATAGAGAAGGGCTGCGATACGTTTCAGATATTCTCGCGAAATCCTCGCGGCTGGCAAATCAAGGAGCTTGCTGAGTCCGATAGCATTCGATTCATTGAGAAGATGGCGCAGTCCGGGATATCCCCGCCGGTAGACCACATGCCTTATCTTCCTAATCTCGCTGCGCCGGTTGAAGATGTTTATGATAAATCGGTAACAGCACTTATCGAAGAATTGAGACGGTGCGACACATTACAGATTCCATACCTTGTCACTCATCTTGGGAGTCACCGTGGCTATGGCAAAGCTGTGGGGTTTTCGCGGATAATAGATGCAATCAACAGGGCGTTTCGTGTAGTTGATAACGACGTGATGCTGCTTCTTGAGAATACCGCGGGGACTAAGAACAGCATGGGTGGGACATTCGAGGATATACAACATATCAAAGACAATATAGTGCGTCAAGAACGTATAGGAATATGTTTTGATACCTGTCACGCTTTTGTTGCTGGCTATGACTTACGGACTGAAGAGAGTGTGAATGCCACACTGCTGCATTTTGATGCGGTTATAGGTCTTGAACATCTGAAACTCATCCATCTGAACGATGCAAAAGCAGGTCTGAACTCGCGACTGGACCGGCATGAACATATTGGGCTTGGATACATAGGAGAAGAAGGTTTCCGGGCGATTCTTGAAGATGGACGTATAAGCACGTTGCCGATGATTCTCGAAACGCCAGTAGATAATCGGAGAGGGGATGTTGATAATATCCGACAAGTGAGAGAACTTGCTAATTAATTCGCACCAACCGCGATACAGCACCTTAACCTTACTTCCTCACAAGCTTCAATATCTGCATTGAGCATTCCTTAACACACAGTCCACAGCCCGTGCACGTATCAATATCAATTTTCATCCTCATCACGCCATTTGTAATAGAGGAAGAAATTGCGCCACTCTCGCAGACATGCTCGCAGACAAGACAGCCAATACAGCTCGCACGGTCTATGCACTGGCTCACCATCGGAATCTCCGCCGATGGTGGAACCTCATCCACGAAGAGCGTATCTACCTCGCGTCTCCTCTTCAACTGCAAGTCCTTATCGTCTATCTGGTACTCCACCAGCGTCTTATCCTCACGAATTATCTCCGGTGGTTCAATCATCTCTTCGGTAAGCGTAAGCATCTCGTCCATATCCTTATATGCAACATCGTGAATCTTTGTTGTCCGTAACGCGCCATCCGAGCATGAATCAATACAGAAATGGCAAAAGATGCACTTACCGTAATCTACCGTAGGATAATACTTCTTATTCGGCGCCTCTTTCATCCGAATCGCATTCGCGGGACATATGAACGCACACTCCCAGCAATTTATGCACTTCCCCGGGTCGAACAACAGGTATCCACGGAAATTATCAGGCATCTTCTTCCTTTCTTTTGGATACTGCACTGTCGCCGTCAGTGGATATACCGACTCCTTCATCGCTACCCCTACCGCGGCTGCGTGGCGTTTTACTTTCTCTCCCAGGCTCTGTTCCGGTACTGTCACCTTCTTCATATGCTTAGCCCTCCCTGCACCCATGCAATAGATAGCACGAGTGCAATCAAAGACAGGGCAATCATTGCACCCCAGCCAATGTTTAGACCCTGGTCAAGTCTATATCTTGGATATATTGCACGAAGCATGAACAAGGTAGTCAATACGATAATCGTCTTTATTAAGAACCATATCACCCCCGAAAGGTCACCAAGCCCGGGGATTGCAGGGCCACTTCCACCCCCAAGGAATAAAACAGTCATGAGTCCACTCAAAATATACGCCTTCTCATAGCACATCACGTAGATAAGCCCGAAGGCTATTCCTGAATACTCCACATGTGGCCCCGCAGCTAACTCCTGGTCCGCTTCCGCAATCTCAAATGGTAATCGTGAAGTAGCCATCGCTGCTCCCACAAAGAATGTAAATGCCGCAACAGGGTTAAAAAGGATTCCCCACGGTTTATCTGCCATCAGCATCGGGTTAGAAGTCCCGTACAGGATAATCATCGCAAGGACTGCAATGATAAATGATATTTCGTATGCGAAATACATAAACGCTTCTCTAACAGCGCCGATGAATGAGAATCTGCTGTTTGATGCCCAGCCAAGACCAAGAATAAACAGCGGGAATAGACACACCAATGCCAGCAATAACTGTACCCCATAGGGAGTTTCTATTGCTACCACATTTCCCGCATTGAGGAACAGCAGAGGTAGAAGAGCGGCTATGAACGAGAGGAATGCAAACTGTAAGAAATAAGGTCTATGAGCATCTTTATGGACGATTACCTCCTGGAATAAGAACCTGAGTGTATCAGCAAGCAACTGGATTAAACCTCCTAACCACCATACTATCTCTCGCGGTCCCACCCGCCACTGTACCCTGCCAACGAGTTTTCGCTCTATCCATGGGAAGAATAGCAGCAAAATGCCCAACGTTGAAAGCCCCGGACAGATGAGCAATGCAAAAACGGGCTTCCAGAGTATGAACGAGACCAGGAATCCCACCACAGGCATTTGTGATACCATATCGATAACCGACTTTAGAAGTGGTATATTCAACTGATTGCTCATTATAGTTCCTATTAGTTCGTTTATTATTGATTCCATCTTTATTACCTACCTACCTATCTGCTTCTGGCGGGAAGTACCCAAAACTACCGTATACCGTCCAGAAATCTGCTACTCGTACACCTTTTGACGCTTCTACTATTCCCCTTAGATTCAGCCAGCATGGTGTTACAATCCGGACACGGTAAGGAACGTTTGACTCGCCATCGCTTATAATAGAGTATAGAAGTGTACCTCTCGCAGATTCTGTTATGGATGTCCACTCGCCTTTCGGGAGCACGAGATTACCATAAGCATGGTAGAAATGCCCTTTTATATCCTCTGACGCCTCTTTATAGTCGCCAAGGACATCCACGCTTATTATATCTCCTCTTGGCATCCCTTTCAGTGCATCTACCGCCTGCTTTAGAATACCCAAACTCTGCTTTATCTCCTCATACCTCCCCATGTACCTGCCTAGACAATCACCTGCATCGCCTGTCGTGACTTCCCAGTCAAGCCTGTCGTAAGCTTCGTACGGTTCCACTTTCCTTATATCATAGTCCACCCCTGACGCCCTCAGGAACGGACCCACGAGCCCGTACTTTATCGCTTCTCCTTTCGTCAGGACTCCGACTCCTTTTGCTCGCGTCACGAACACAGGGTTATATATAAATATATCCTCAAATTTCTTCAACCGTTTATTAATCGCAGAAGTGAAGTTCCCCGTCATGTCAAGCACGTCCTTTGATATGTCTCGCCTTAGCCCGCCGGGAATGATAAATGAGGGCGAACATCGCGAGCCGGTCATCCGTATTACCGCTTCAAGGATCATCTCCCGTATTGCCCATGTATACATGAACCCTGTGGAATGCCCCATAAAGAGTGAGAATATACCGGAATCGTAGAAGAATGCACCTATCCGGGAAAGTTCTGCCAGCACTGTTCTTATATACTTCGCCCTCTCCGGCACTTCAATACCAAGCGCTTTCTCTATCGCACGCACATAGCCCAGGTTCATATTGAATGGGTCAGTTATATTTGCTCTCTCGAATAGCGGTACATTCTGAATGTATAGCCGATTCTCTGCAAGCTTCTCCATAGACCTGTGAACGTATCCGGGATCTGGAGTGATGTCCACAATTATGTCGCCCTTCACCCTCATTATCCATCGCAGATGCCCACTCCCGGTATGATGTGGACCCACCAGAATCATAAACTCATCATTTGCCTCCGCTTCATCAAAAAGGTCCTCGGGAGCCGGCATCTTGAGGTCCGAAGTTAGTTCAATCGGGGGGTTGAGTGGGACACGTTCATCAAACACATAACTCTCCTCTTCAAGCTTGAACTCTTTCCTTAACGGCGTTTGCGTCTCAGGTGCGAGCAGGAACTTCGCATTCATCCCGTCATTGCCCTTGTACTTGACGCCGAAGAAGTCGTGCATCTCCCTTTCTAAATAATCCGCACTTTCCCACAGTGCAGTAATACTCGTGAATTCGGGTTCGGCTTCATGTTCTATCTCCGTGAATATAGTGATAATCACCGGCATAAGCTCGGGGTTGCCATAGCTCGAAACCATATATTCAAGTATAAACTTCCGTTCATGCGGTACATCTATCACATTCACACTTTTTACATGGTCTATCTCCATCGTCTCACTTAGTTTTCTCGCAACCGCCACCAGATCCTCTGATGCTGTTTTTATGGCTATTCTGTTCTTATCGGTAATGGTAATAGATTTATAAAGACCATCAGCATCAAGTTGCTTTTTTAAATTGTTCACTGTCGTATTTCCCGCAGCCCAATCTACATCCACCGGCACATCCACTTTGACCAATGGTGTGGGCGCAAATATCTTCGGCGAAGTTGGCACGCTGCTCTCTTTCACCACTTCCGAAGGCAGAGCCACCTTTTTAAACTTTATCGTCGTCTCGTCCTTACCTACTATCTTATCTTGAACCGCTCTTACGCCCCTTAAAATACCCTCTGGTGTTACGGGACAGCCGGGAATGAAGAAATCCACCGGTACTACCTCGGAAGGTCGCGTGATGTTATAACTGTTCCAGAATATCCCTCCTCTTTGTCCACACGCCCCTATTACATTCACAAACTTAGGGTCAGGCATCTGCTCCCAGACGATTCTCAGTGCACGTGCCATCTTCCTCGTTATCGTGCCCTCCACGATGATAAAATTAGCCTGCCTTGAGATCCCCATGTTTAACGTGCCCAATCTCTCACCGTCAAACCCACACGCAAAAGCATGCGCCAGTTCAACACCGCAGCATGAAGTAACGAAATGGCACGGCCATAGGCTCCACTTCGCACTCCATCTCTTCACCGGTGACAGCACACCCGTCCTGAGAATGCGTACATTCCTACCCCTCTCTTCTTTTTCCATCTTGGCTGTTTATTCCTCTTAGCTTCGTCTTATTTAACCTTTTCAATATTTACTACCTTACCTGCGTACATATCTCGGCGATGCCATCCCGATGGCTACTTTAAAGCCCACGTAAATCGCAGGAATAAGTAGTAATAGCGATAGCAGTAGAAGCGCAATGAAATTCGGCGCTTTGGGATACGCTGAGAATAAGAACAGAACAACAAGAACCGGCTCCGCCACCATGAACATGAACATGAAACCGAAATACTGCAGTGGTAGCGTGTACTTCGGATTCTTTATCGGGAGGTTTCCGGATTCCCATCTTGACATCTTCACATCCGAAGGATAATATACCGGTATGATCTTACTGATGATAAGAAGTGCGAAATCCATCACTATACAAACGGCAAACAACAACCCTACTATCAATGCGTTAGCGATCATCATCTCTCCTTTGTCCTCCTTCCTTCCTATACTATAGTGCTACACCAATGGTATGATGCGCAATCGCCTCCATAATATGTGTAGAAAACCATTCTACCGGTAAGAAAAGAACTGTAATCAACATTATTACGACTACCGCAAGGCAAATGATGTTAGTGAGATTGAGTTCCCAACTCACCCCGAGTTCATTTGCAAGTCTAATGTAATATGGAATGGAAATCGCGGAATTTATGACCACGATACCTACCAGCCAGAAATAGCTCATTTTAGCCAGAGATAGGAGAATGAATAACTTACCCCAGAAGCCCAACAACGGCGGAACGCCAATGAACGAGAACGCGAGTATAAACACCAGAAGTGAATAAGCCCCTTTTCCCTTTATCGCATTGAAAAAGCCTATTTTCCCCGCGGCATTTGCAAACAACAGCAGCAACCCGCCAGTAAGTGCGAGATATATATATTCAGGCTTCGCCACTACCACGAGACACGCTAAGACATAACCCATATTTGCAACCGTGGAGTATCCGAGGACTCTCGCATGTTCCTTAGATGTCAATGCACCGATATTACCTGTGAACATAGATATAGCTGCAAGTACAGCCGTGAACAATGTTATTGGCACTGTCATATCGCAGGCAGTGGCAACCAGTATCCATAAAGCTGCGATAAATGGCACTATCTTTGCAAGTGACGCGATAATAGAAATTGGTATTGGGTCCGCACTTGCGAACACATCGGGCACCCATTCATGCAACGGTGCGACACCCACTTCAAGACACAACCCCAGTACAAGCATCACGTAACCAAGCGCATAGAGGAAGCCATTAAAGACATTCTTTGTATAAGCCAGTATAATTGCACCGATTAAGAACAGTATGGTGGCGAGCACCATAAAAGTAATATACTTGATACCTACTTCCACGTTTGCTCCGCCTTCCCGAAGCATAACCAGGATATAAGTCGGTACTGAAACGAGCATGAGCGCTACCAGTACCATGGCGAAATCGCTTGTTGTAAAGATATACATGGTTGCGAGCGCCATCAGACCCACCAGGCAGTAGTCCACACCCTTTATATCACTCCGTAACGCACCAAGCGACAGCAGGTTGATGATGGCGATTGCAAAGATGAAAATACCATAATAGAATGGACAGGCAGTAAGCCCAATCAGAAGTGCAATTATCGTGCCTATGAGTCCCGCTGGCCGGAACCTGAACGAGATTACTGCACCAAGTGTCAATACTACCAGAGCCACCATTATCATCGTTAAATCCGTCATAGCCCCATCCCTCCTATTGATACTAATATCAACGATGCTAATATCAGGAATAACATTACGAATCCAAGTACTATTTTGACATAAGTCTTAAGGTATCCGGTCTGAATAGCCCGTATTCCTCGTGAACATGCACCAAATAAACCCGGGATTACCTTTGTATTGAAGAACCCATCTATACCCCGATTTCCATAGTCATGAACGAGATGGGAGATGAAGAAGCCTATCTTCGGCAGGATGTAATCGTTGAGGAACGGAAGATACATCCGGTCGTTGAAGAACGTCCCGATATTCGTGGAAAGGGCACTTATCTGCGGTTTGTATAATCCCACCACATATGCACCTAATGCGCCTAGACCCACAGCAAGCGATACAGAGGCATAACCTGCATGGACGAATTCTACCGTCTCCTTTCCTGTGAAAATAAGGTAAAGCAAAACGAAGAGTACCGAGACCATCAGCGCATAGCCGAGTTTCATCAGTCCACCGCCTTTAAAATGCTCGTGCTCCGGTTTCTCGCCTTTTATGAAGTTCAGACTGATGAACTTCGCCATAATCCCGGAATAAACCAGAGAGGTAAGAATTAGAAGGATTAGCGGCAGGATCATGTGATGGTCGTGAAGCAGAAGTTCCATGACTTCGTCCATTGCTGATTTAATCCAATAAGCGGTGAGAGGTGGTATTCCAACGAGGAAAGTTGTAGCGATGATGGTAACAATAAAGGCAGTTTTCATCCGTTTCGCGAACTCCCTACCACCACATAAGAACCGGCTATGTGTAGCATGAATCAAATGTCCAGATACCAGGAACAAACTCGCTTTTGCAAAGGCATGCACCGCCATGTACCAGAAAGCCGCGAGCAGAGCTAAATTCATACCCGCTACCGCATCGTGAATCCAGAAAGAAGCGGCTGCCGCTGCGAACATCAAACCAATACTCGACATCGTGGACGCCGCAAGTAGTACTTTACGCTCATGCATCCCTGACCCTGCAAGCGCACCATACAATCCCGAACTCAAGCCGACAAATAGCGCAACGAGATATACATATTCAAGTCCGGGCACATTATGCAATGTCCAGGGTTCAATATACCATGTAAGTTTGATGAAGACAAACGCACCGGCTGCTACCATGGTTGCACTGTGCAAGAGCGCACTAACAGTTGTAGGACCGGTCATCGCGGTCATTAGCCACTCACTGAACGGAACCTGAGCTGACTTTGTAAACAGTCCTATGAGTAAACAGACCATGAGAATTATCGTTCCGGCAGCGCCAATCCTTATGAATAACGAGCCCCAATTAATCTCCGATATATTGAGATTGCCTGCTAACACCCATATCGCTGCTATTGCAAAGAACATGGGTACATCGCCAAGCCTTATGGTCGAAATGGCTCGCCAGCCACCAAAGCTCGGTGGCCAGCTCATCTCAAGCGGTCCCACCTTCCGCCCTGCTTTTCCTACATATGTAATATCATCATCGTCACGGAACCAGTGCCCGATTAAACCCCAGGAAGCCGCTCCTAAACCTTCCCAACCTACAAATAACAGGAACAGGTTATCGCTATACACCACGAGTAGCATTGACGCCGTGAAGAGGTTGAAGAAGAACCAGTACCAGCTCGGTCTGTAATCACCCTTCATGTAGTCTATGCCATAAATCGCAATGAAGAACGCGATGACCGCGGTTATAACGCCCATGTATCTGCTCAAATAATCGCACATAAACACGAAGTTTATTCCAAGTTCGGGAATCCAATTGTAGTGAGGGGATTGCCCTTTCATGGCGAAAAAAATATACAGGCTCATCAGTACTGAGACGAAGATACCAAACACAGAAAGGTAGGGCAGTTTCTCCGTCCATTTCTTATTCTTATACGCCAGAGCAATAGGGATACTACTAACAACAGGCGCCAGGAAAAGCAGTAAGAAAATAACCCACTCATTATTCATGGTATAAAACCTCCTAAACCTGGAATTGCGTTAAGTCCTCGAATCAACACCGTAGATAGCGGCGGGAACAATAACAGCACAGAAAGGATACCGATTATAAATAGAGGCACGTACAGATAGCTACTTATATCCAATCTCGGTGTGTCCTTCGGCTTACCATAGAATACTATCCTTATCGTATAGAATCCATACCAGACCGAGAGGATGAACATGAATATCACAGCCAGGATAAGCACTAACCCCCCGGTCCAACCAAGGAAAGAGGGAGATTCTGGTCTGAAGAAAGTCTCTACAACGCCCCTTAAAATGAAAAATTCGCCTAACATCCCGACCGTTAAGATTCCGCCGAGGTTCATGAATCCAACCACCGCAGCATTTGAAATTGTCGGGATGGAGTCGTGCAATCCGCCCATCTTATTGAGGTCACGAAGACCGTGATGAACTGCTATAATCCCTCCCGCACTCGAAAACAAAATTGACTTACCGAATGCATGTGACATATACTGGATGACCAGCCCGATGAGCCCAAAAGGACCAAGGCAGAGTGCCACCAGCATATACCCCATCTGAGATACCGTAGAATACGCAAGCAGACGTTTGAAATCGGTCTGTTTGAAGACCGAGAATCCACCATAAATACTTGAGACAATCGCATAAGCGAGTATGGGTATTCGATATACCGAAATAAAGGTATAATCTATAAGTGCAATCCTCAGCAAGACGTATCCTGCCAGACCCACAGTTAACGGGCTTAACAATGCACTGACCGGAGTAGGTGCCTCTGCGTGTGCCCAGGGCAGCCATACGTGCGGTCCCAGCACAGGCAGTTCTATGATCATACCCGCAAAGATAAACACCCATGCAATCATGCTAACTTTGCCGCCTGCCAGTAGTAATATGTCAAGTGCAAGCGTATTATTCTCAAATGCAAGTATAACGAACCCGGCCAGAGTTAGAACTCCTGCGACTGCACACCAGATCAGGTATAAGAGTCCCACCCACTTCCTGTTACCATAACCGTAGGTATAGATAAGCAGGAATGCAGTAATCAGCGTGATTTCCAGGAAGACATACAGAAGGATGAGGTTACCGCAGTAAACAAGCCATAGCATCGAAGCGGCGTATAAGTTATATAAGAATATGTACTCCCGGAACGCGAACTCTATGTTTAGCGCCATCTCCTTAAACCTGTGCGCCATATAAGGCAGAGCGAAAAGGGCAACCATTGCGGAGACCAAACAAATAGTAAGTCCAAACGCATGCGAAATCATGTCAAAATGCAGGTAAAATTCACCGATTGGTGCTGCGAAGTTCACCAGGTGAATCTTTGTGGGGCAGCCATAGAAGAGGCAGTAGATTATCGCGGAGAACGGTATTAAAAACGCGATAGAAGAGAGATAAGTGGCTACTTTTGGCTTTAGAAGAGGCGCAATGAATGCTGCAATCAATGGTAAAAGTAATACATAAAGCATGCTCATACGTTATCCCCTCCTATTCTTATGGCACTTGTTGAGATGTTCTTCTTCCTACGGTCATGTATTACAATCGCCGCGATGAGTACTAAAAGTTCACCGCTGCTCGTGAAGATGGTAAGTATCGCAACACCGAAAGCGGGATTTGGAAGCACAGAGAAAAGCGGTATAAGCGAGATGAACACGGCGCCAAACATGAGCTCCAACGCTATAAGCAGCCGAACTATATCTGTACTTGAGATCGCAGTGAGGTATCCCACGAGCAAGATTACAAGCGCGGTAATATAAATTATTGATACGGTCGTCAAATCTATCACAGGCATTTAGCTAGCTATCACTCCTGTAGATGTTTATCACCGAGAGCATCAATAATATAAGAAGCGAGGTCAGGAACAAAAAGAGCAACAGGTATTCCGGCGTTATAAAATTCTCAATACTGAATTTAATTGAATGTCCTGTTATATGAACCGGGACAGTCAACACATATGAGTACATAGAGTATCCCAGAATAGCGGCGGTTATTATCACCGGAACAGTCCACAATACCGCGAATTGGCGTTCCGGTGCGTGCCTGTAAGTAGCCGCAATCGCTACGGTTACTATTCCAATCGCCCCTACAAAGACAAACACGATTAAAACAAATACCGGCTCAAGGGCAAAGAAGGCGTATATGGTTGCTACCATCACCAGGGTTAGAGTCATATACATGGCAGCGTAAAAGTTATCCTTGCTGAGTAAGACACCTAACGTTGATAGCGCGGTAACGCCTGCAAGAGCTATCAGCAACAACATTTCTACATTCATGGATTCACTGTTATTACTCACTACATAAAAAGACTTTCGGTTTTTT
>JBAQFZ010000133.1:0-5717 GCA_049287525.1 Halobacteriota archaeon
GCAAAGTATCAAAATATCTCGGAAACCTTGACAAAGAAGAGGGATTTATTCCAAAAGGACAAAATAAACGGAACGGACTGTTTTCTGTCCGCGAAATAGCACCGAATATGGTAATTCAATGCTACTACACGAAATGCTGAAGGACATTAAAACGTGTTGCACGACGTTGGCGTAAATCGAGCTGGTCAGAATGTCGTATTCAAGGAACTTACTGATATGGGCAATCAACTTGTTTACGACCTGAGTTCCATGTTCTCCCGCTCTATGAGTATTAATCAGGCGGAGAAGGGCTACAACAAAGATAAGATACAGATACCTAAGATCAATCTCGCTCTCCTGTGCAGCGCTGATACGGGATTGCCCACAATGATTCGTTCTCTTCCTGGCAGTGTGAAGGATATAACAACCCTCTATCACTCGATCAACGAACTCGAACTCGATATTTGGGGTAAGACCCTCATACTCGACCGGGGTTTCTTCTCAGAAGGTGTCATAACGTTCTTGGGCGGCAAGGAGGGGAAGAAGATCTCCTACGTGCTCCCGGCAAAGAGAAATAGCCGGTATTACGATACACGTATCCATCTCAACGAATACTTCTCCTATCACGGTCGCTTGATTAAGTGTGGAAAACGGAAATGCAACGATTTTTACCTCTACCTCTTTGAGGATCAGGATCTCCGGCTGGAAGAACAGAAAACGCTGTACAGGAAACTGGACGAGCACGAGATTGAGAAGGAAAAATTCAATATAGGGATGAAGAAGGCAGGGAAGATTCTTATTGTCTCAGATATGGATGTCGAGAAGCTGGAAATGTATCTGCTCTACAAGAAACGAGAAGTGGTTGAGAAGATGTTTGATACTTACAAGACGGTTCTTAATGCGGACAAGCTCTACCTGCAGGACGATGAGAGTGTCTTCGGACATGTATTCATAGCGTTTCTTTCACTCTATATCCACTGTAAGCTGGAGCAGCTCTTGAAGAAGGCGGAACTCAATCATAAGTTCACTCCTATTGATCTGCTATTCAAATACAGCAAGGTCTACCATCTTGAGATAGGTGGGCGTGGCATGATCACTG
Organism: Halobacteriota archaeon; assembly: GCA_049287525.1. Lineage (GTDB taxonomy): Archaea > Halobacteriota > Syntropharchaeia > Alkanophagales > Methanospirareceae > QENJ01. The sequence continues at coordinate 1,079 of JBAQFZ010000133.1, forward strand.
AGGTTCCAAAGAAGGTGAGGGATCTGGATGAGAGACTTGGGTTATATATGTTCCCCAAAATGATTCGGAGTTAAGGTTATAAAAAAGATCGCTCTGAATACGTTCGTGTGTGGGTTCCACTCGCTCTTAGAGATATTGCTGTTGATAAACATGAGGATAAATAGGTGTTTACGGCGATAGAAGAGTGGGGCAAAAATTTAGATGAGAAAATTACTGCACTAGAGGCTATAAAGAACAAAAGTGTTGACAAAGAGAAATATGAACGTGAATTAAATAGGTTCAAGAAACAATTAGAAAGGTTTAAAGAAATGCTTGAACGCTTTGGGGAATTATTAAGACATCGATAAAAAGGTTAACTACAACTCATCATAAGTAACGAATTATATTTTGGACACGCATTTTCTTTTGTGGTGTCCAAAATGAAGCTTTATTCACTTTTATTCACAACAAATTAGAGTGGAGCTATAAGTCAAGAAGGATAGAAGTGAAAAAATGCGAGATATAACGAGGGATGAAATAAGGCAGGCATTTGGCGAGAAAACATTCTCGAGAGGGCTGGAATATTTTGAGAACGGATATGTGGAGATAGGAGTGAAAAAAGGAAATAAGCTCATTGGAACAGTGCTCGGTTCGGCACCTAACCCCTACAAGGTGAGGCTTACAATCGCAGATGAAATAGATTCTGAATGCACATGCCCGGTTGGAGAGATGTGCAAGCATGGGGTGGCGCTAATTTTGCAATGGGTGAAAGGAAGGAGTTCATTTTTAGACGCTGACAATCTTTTAGCTTCGCTGGAGAGAAGGGATAAAAATGAGCTCATAAAAATAATAAGTGCAATAATAGAGGAGGAACCTGTTTTAGCATCGAAGTTTGCTCTTTCTGAAGAGATTCGTGAGAAGAGCGTGAACATAGAAGCGATTTCAAGAAAGATTAGCCAGATATTGAGAGTGAGGGGATTTTTGGATTATTATGCAGTGCCTGGGGTGGTTAGTGAGTTAGAAGAAGTGAAGAGGATAGGAGATAAGCTTGCAGAGGGAGGGAGTTTCAAAGAAGCGGTTGATGTTTATCTTTTATTGGTAGAGAGGGGAGTGGATGCTTTTGAGAATGGAGCGGACGACTCTGATGGAATACTTGGTGATTTTGTGATAGAATGTGTGAAGGATTTTACTGAGAATGTGGAGAAGTTGGAAGATGAGCAGAAAAGAGCTTTGATATACAAGATAACGGAGATAATAGAGGTTGAAGACTATGGTCTGGATACGGATGAGATGCTTTTTGGTGTGGCAACGAGGGAGAACATCGCAGCTATAGAGGAGGATTTATTAAGACGGATACCAAAGAGTGGAGAGAGTTTTCATGTTGAATATCACCGAAGAAGAATCCTTGACTTGCTATCTGAGTTGTATGAATATCTTGGTTTGCATGGGGATGCATTGAGGGTGATAGTAAAGGCAGGGCTAAAGCATAAGGAGGATTATTTGAGATTGGCGAGGGCGTTGATGGCGGAAGGCAAGGATAAGGAAGCTTTTGAGTATGTAAGGGAGGGAGTGCGGCTTGGAGAAGGAAGGAATTATACGCTTGATGAACTCTATTTCAATCTTTTGAACCAGTTTTTGGGAGAAAAAAGAGAGGTGGAGGTGAAAGAGGAAGAAGCGGTAAACACAGCCCTCAATTTGCTCTCTTCTCATTTCAAACCTGAGACATACGAGCTCATAAAGGGGGTATTTGAAAAGATAGGAAGGTATGAGGAGCTTATATCGGCTATAAAAACGAAATGCGAAGAAAGTGTGGCGATATCAGTGCTATTACATGATGCTCACCTTGATGATGCGATAGAACTCGCTATTTCCTCTGCTACGTTGCATCCAATGATGATAATAGAAGTTGCGGAAGCGGCGAAGGAGAAAGGTAAGCAGGAAGAGGCGATGAAATTGACACTTAAGGCATTGAAGCAAGGGTTCATATCAGCAAATGAGTCGGTTAGCGAATTGATAATGGTGCTCGTGAAGGATTTGGATGAGGGAGAGCTGAAAGAAGCGATAGGATATGTTCGGAATGTTCCGATAGCGAAGGTATTCGCAAATGCTCTTCTGGAACGGAATCAGGAGTATGCAGTAATGGTGCTGGAAAGATTCATAATGGAGATGGATAAGGAGGATATAAAGGGCTATGCGAAGAAATTAGAGGGCGAATATGCGCTGAGAATTTGCCATTACTGGGTTACTGAAGCTGTAAATCGCTCACACGTTTACTACAACGATGCGATAGATATTCTGAAGACCATGAGGGAAATAGCGGGTGAAGAGGTATGGAAAAGGCATATACAGGTGTTTATGGAGGCTAATAAGGGTAAGAAGAAATTGGTGGAGAAGATAAGAGGAGTTAAGCTGGTGTGAAGTTGGCGCTTACAAGAATTACTGGGGCACAAAAGTTCAAAGACAACAGAAATATATACTCATGTAAGCATAAAGAATCTCGGTGCTATAAAAAATCCGTTGGATAATCTTTTCAAGGGAGGGGGAGTGAACCTTGATTGAAACTCGATACGGAAAGAGCGGTCAGCTAGAGGGATGTATATGCGACATCGTCACATATACTACCGAATTTGGAGGATATACGACCGTGTCGTATATGAACGAGTTATACGAAAGACTGTGCTATAAAAGGAGATGATGAATATGGAGAATAAAGAAAGTCTGAAAGAATATATGCTAAAAGGGGTGGGCGATAACCCTTGTCGTTGTGGCTTTACTGTTAAAAGGGACCAAGTATCAGGTTGGGATTGCCTTTATCCCATTGTTAGTTTTTTGGTTCCTAGATGCATATTTTTTGTGGCAGGAAAGGCTATATAGAAAGTTGTATGAATGGGTTATAGATAATAGGCTGAAGACAGACGAATATTTATTCGATATGAATGCATATCGGTTTAAAGACAAAGTTCAGTCAAGAGTTAGGATTATGTTTTCTATAACTTTAGGATGGTTCTATGGTTCTATAGCAATTTTGATTATAATTTACGCTTTAGTAGTATTAATCACAAAAGGAGGTGGTTGAAATGACAGAAACAAAACCAAGAGTGTTTATAAGTTTTGACTATGATAATGACAAAGTGTTGAAGGACTTTCTAGTAGGGCAATCAAAAAAGACTGATTCTCCCTTTGAAATATCTGATTGGTCTATGAAGGAAGAGGCTCCTGAAGAATATTGGGAAACGGAAGCGGAAAGAAGAATTAGCCGTTCCGACATGGTTATTGTTAGGGTTGGTCCAAAGACCCATAACGCTCCAGGTGTATTGAAAGAAGTAAGGATTACGAGGAAGCTTGAAAAACCGATATATCAGATTATTGGTTATAAAGATGGAGACTATAAACCAGTGCCTGACGCAGGCAGGTTATATAGTTGGAACTGGGAGAACCTAAAGAAACTATTTAGCAAATAATAAACCTAATGCAGAAAGGAGGTTGTTTAAATGGCAAGAAGAGTATTTTTTAGCTTTAAATACAAAGATGTGTCTAGAGCAATGGTCGTTAGGAATAGTTGGGTAACACAAGGAAAAGAAGCAGCTGGTTTTGTTGATGCAGCCGATTTTGAGAGAATAAAAAAGCAGGGTGATACTGCGATCAAAAACTGGATAGATAGACAACTTGAAGGAACTTCTGTTACAGTTGTTTTGGTTGGTGAAAAAACCTGTAGTAGCAGATGGGTAAAATATGAAATTGAAAAAAGTATTGAAAGGGGAAATGGCCTATTAGGCATAGATATTAGCAAAATAAAAGATTTGCAGGGCAAGACTTCTGAAAGGTGCGGTCAAATACCTAAGGGGTATGCTTTTTATCTATGGAATAAGGAAGAAGGATATAAAAATATGGGGAATTGGATTGAGAAAGCGGCACAAGACGCAGAAAGATAGTGCATGATAGAAAAAAAAGTGGCACAGTCCATTGTATAACACAGCATATACGCTGCGGGTTTACGCCCTTGCCCTTCGGGACATCTCTCCCTTCGGTCGGGAAAACGTCTTTTATGCTGGAAACGTTATATGAAATCATAGACGAAACGGATAACCAGGCATTGGGCGTCATGACACTAAAGGAGATTGGAGGTGAACATATGGCTAAAACAAATAATAACGGAGCAACAATCGGCTTTGAAGCGAGACTCTGGCAAATGGCAGATAAACTCCGTAGCAATATGGACGCCGCCGAATATAAACATGTAGTTCTTGGTCTGATATTTCTCAAATACATCTCGGATGCATTCGAGGAGCACTATGCAAAGCTCGTTTCTGAGAAAGCGCAGGGAGCCGACCCGGAAGATCCGGACGAATACCGCGCATATAACATCTTTTGGGTACCGAAAGAGGCACGATGGTCATATCTTCAGGCAAATGCAAAGCAGCCTACAATTGGAAAAATTATTGACAATGCGATGGTAGCCATCGAACAGGATAATAAGAGCCTCAAAAGCGTGCTGCCTAAGGACTTTGTTCGTCCCGCGCTTGACAAACAGCGATTAGGAGAGTTGATAGACCTTATTGGAACTATCGGCTTGGGAGATAAAGGAAACAGATCCAAGGACATCCTCGGGCGGGTTTACGAATATTTCCTTTCGCAGTTTGCCGGTGCCGAGGGCAAGAAG
>JBAQFZ010000134.1:0-10561 GCA_049287525.1 Halobacteriota archaeon
ACGCTTTAGAAACTAGGAAGAAAGAAAAAGGAAGTACCAAAAAGTGTGTAGGTAGAGTGAAACAGAAGTATTGGTAAAGTTCAATTATATTTTATATTTCCCCGTTCTGTATTGTGCAACAACTTTATTATTGACCAAGTCATAAAACAAACACGGAGACTTTTTTAATTGCAAACCTTTATTAAACCCGATAGTGGTAAATGGAAAGGGTGAATAAATACAGGGTGAAAGTCACGATATTAGGCGGAGCAGGTGGTATGGGCAGCTGGTTTGCCTGTTTTTTCAAAGATAACGGTGCTGACGTCTGGATAGTAGATAAAAGCGATAATACAGAGACGATAGCGAAAGAGCTGGGCGTGCAATTCGTGAATACGGACATCTCAAACCTGGAGACAGGAGCGATAAAGGACGATATTGTGAATACAGACATATTGCTTCTATCAGTGCCCATAGACCTGACCGGACGTGTAATAGAACGTTTAGGCTCGGTGATGCGAAAAGGCTCGTTGTTGATGGACATAACGTCGGTGAAGAAAGTGCCGGTAGAGTTGATGAGCCGATATACAGATGAAGGTGTGGAAGTGTTAGGGACACATCCGTTATACGGACCTTCTGCGAAGAGCATGCGAGGTCAAACGGTCATATTCGTGCCGCTACGGAAAGGACCGCTATACGAGCGAGTGTATGGACTGTTTGAGCGTAACGGTGCGAAGATAGTAATTTTAACGGCTGAGGAGCATGACGAGATAATGGCGGTCATTCAGGGGTTGACACATTTTATTCTTATAGCGTTTGGCGTTACGTTAAAGGAGCTTGAGTTTGACGTTGAACGGTCAAGGCGGTTCATGAGCCCGATGTATGAGATAATAACGGATTTCATAGGTAGGATATTGCATCAAGACCCGCAATTATACGCGCATATACAGACGAATTTCGCAATGGGCGAGGTACACGCGACATTTTTAGCGTGTGCAAAGAGATTACAGGAGCTGGTCGCAGCAGGTGATGTGGATGCGTTCTTGGCTGAGATGATGGAAGCGAAGAAGCATTTTGGGGATACGGAAAGAGCAATGTATGATTCAGATGGTGTGATCGAGGCGAAGCTAAAAGATTCCTGGGAAATGAAGAAAAATGTCCACCCCCGCAAGGCATACGGAAGGAGCAAAGAAGCATTATAAATGTGCTGTCCTCTCGATAAGCACCTCTAAATATTGGAACAACCAAAAAGGTGCGAAAGAAATTGGCGACTTATCCGGCGAAATAGCAAAAGAGCTTGTAACGAAAGGCGGTCATGAAGTCGTTTATTATGACATACTCCCGGACAATGAGTCAAAAATAGATGAGGGCATAACAAAAGCGTTGAATAGCGATGCCGGGTTCATAATCACCACTGGCGGTACGGGCATGACAAAGAACGACATCACAATAGAAGTGATTTCAAAACGGCTGGAAAAGGTGATGCCAGGTTTTGGTGAACTCTTCCGGTGGAAGAGCTACGAGGAGATAGGCACCGCAGCAGTATTAAGCCGAGCAATTGCCGGGATGATAGCCAAAAAAGCGGTCTTTTGTCTGCCTGGATCGCCTGATGCCGTTAGATTGGCATTGACCGGGATAATTATGCCGGAAATCGCACATATAATGAAACATGTGGTGGAGTAAGTAAGCCCTCTGAGTACAAAAAGGCGTGGTGTGGTGGTGCCCCAAAGGGGCATACATAGAGGGGCAATCGTGGGCTCTGCCCACGTCCCCGAAAACCCTGAAAGGGTTTATGCAACACCTGAGCCAGGACATGGTGGTCGGAGTCACTTCTGAGCAATGTGACCGTTGTTTGTGGAAGTACCAATCTTTACGTTAGTGCTCTTTCTTCTCTCTTTTTACCCAGCCATATCCAAGAAGCACAAGTAATCCGGTACTCAGCAGTAGTATCGTTGGCAGCTCCGGGATCGGTGCGCATGGTGCAGACTCGCTCATGAATGGATAAAACGTCACTTCACCTTTTCCTTCTCCTTCTTCATTATCGTAGATGCTCGCATCAATCGTTTCGTTGGTCGCAGCCATCCAGTAATTGTATTTCGCGTCCACTGCGTTAGCCTGCTCATTGTAGAAGTCGTATTCATAGCCGCCGCTCGTTACGTTATAGTTACCATTCGTCATGATATTGTTGTGCTCGATTGTATTGTTGGCGCTGCTAGCGCTTCCCGGAGTTAAGTAAAATCCCCGTCCAGTATTGTTATGCACCCAGTTGCAGGTGAAGTCGTTGGTGCTCGACGCATCCAGCCAAATGCCATAGTTATTGTTCGAGACGGTGTTGCCTGTAAGATTGTTGCTGCTCGACTGATACAGGTTAATACCGTAGGCATTGTTCGAGTTAGCGGTGTTGCCCGTAAGAGTGTTGCTGTTGCTCGACTGATACAGGGTAATGCCGCCCCAATTGTTCGAGACGGCGTTGCCCGTAAGATTGTTGTTGTTGCTCGAAGATTGCAGGTAAATGCCGTAAACAATGTTCGAATTAGCGGTGTTGCCTGTAAGATTGTTGTTGCTTGAAGACTGCAGGTAAATGCCGCAGTCATTGTTCGAGGCAGTATTTTCTGAAATAGTGCAGTAATCAGCACCAGTAAGATATATTCCCGCCTTGTAATTTGCCGTTGCATTTTGAGCCTTGAATCCGCTGATGTTCACCGAATCCGCAGTTACATAAAACACATGGTCGCCAGGATTCGATGCGTTCACAACACAGTTCGCAGAGCCGTTTTCAGAACGAATCGTTAAATTAGCTTTGGTAACATCAATATTTTCGATATAGATGCCGTCTTTGACGATGATAATATCATAACTGGAACTGTTATTCACAGCCTGTTGAATCGTCTCATTGCCCGGTGAGGGCACCAATATTGTTGTTGCAGAACCAGTTCCAACGAACGCGCACAAGACTAAAAGAGCTAAAAGAGCAATACCTACCAATAGTTGTTTGTTTCTCATAATCACACCCCTATTCCCTATTCCACATCTCCCCTATCCTCCTTCCTGTGGAGGTAACGGTACAAACCCATACATCCCGTCTCTGATATCGCGTCCCTAAACATAAACTCTTTACAACTTCCCCTTCTCAGTTCATCCATCTCTCCCTCCCGCACCTTGTTAGTTATATATACAATCTTTTGTGTAGTTAGTTATATAACTACCTATCTCTTTAAAAGGTTTTCGATTTGTATTTGTTTAGTTAACTCCAAAATCACACAAAATTACACAGATTTTCATGAGAGAATAATACTAATGGTTCAACTTTAGTGTGTTATTGGTTACGTTATCCATTATCATTTTGCCGATGCCGACAGCTATGTTCCTGGTTCTGTATCACGAAAATTGATAGTGACTCTCGCTTTCTTTTATACTTAACCCTTAACCAGGCTCAACCTGGAAGGTTAGATAATAGACAAGGGTATTAATAAGCATAAGCAGAATACCTACTTTCGCAAACTCAAAGAAGGTCAGAGTTTCTCCTTTCTTCTCCGCATTTTGAATGATTATCACATTAGATGCTGCTCCCAGGATGAGCATGTTACCTGCAATTGTGCTTCCCGCCGCAAGAGCCATCATCTCTCTGGTCGAGGCGCCTGCATGGATTAATAGGGGAAGATAGAGGGCAACCAGTGGCACATTGGAGATGAGCTGAGAGAGGAGCACGCTTATCGCGAGGATTACCGGAATTGAGGTGATGTTGAGATTGAGGTCTATCATGAGCGCTTGAAACAATCCACTGTCCCCGACACTATGCATTAAGACAAACAGTGCAACAAAGAAAATAAGCGTATGCCAGTCGAGGTTGTGAATTATTCTCGCCCGTTTTTCGCTCACGAGCACGGGTAATGCTCCAATCAAAGCGATATAGGTCAACCTGAAATCTACTACCCCGGCACTCAAAAATACCAGCGCTATTTTGGCTATAATCAAAATTATGATTACGGATAGGGATACTTTACATAATGAGGCGAGTTTGCGGTCTTTTACAACTTCAGGTGAATTGAATGTGAGGTTCTTCCTGGTAAAATCGTCGCGATAGAAAAATTTCAATAAAAGAAACGTTAGGAATAGATTTATAAACGTGGGCAACGCCAGATATTTAAAGAACGTAATGAATGGGTTTTTAAGTGCAATCGCGACCAGTAAATTCTGCGGATTCCCTATTGGACTCATAACACTGCCGATTGTAATCGCAAACGCAAGTGCCAGGAGCAACGGTTTTGAAGCAATTCGATGCTCCTTCGCAAGGAGCAAAACAATCGGTGTGCCGATAATCGCCATGGTATCATTCATTAAGAGTGCGGAAAGCATACCGAACCCAAATAAAATGGATAAGACAAGGTGGTCTGCTGATTTTGCTTTTCCGAATAAGGTATGCGAAATCTGCGCTAAGTATCCACTCTCTTCTAATGCTTGTCCGACGGCAAACATGCCGAATAGAAATAAAATGACATCAAAGTTTATCGCTTGCAACGCATCGAGTGGTGAAATCTGCCCTGTTATCAGGACTGTGAGCGCGCCAAAGAGCATGATCTGCCATATTTGAAACCTGATGTTGCCTATTCCCCGTATCGCTATTAGTATAAAAACTAAAAACAGTGTTATTATTGCAATCATAAAGAAAGTGCATTTGGATACTCAAAAGTCCTACCCTGATAATTCCTTAATACAATCTTCTCATCCGTCTTCTCTTCAATGTAATTGGGACAGATTATCCTATCACCGACAACGAGGTGTGGAACCGCCATTCCGGTTGTAAATCCCCGTAATGAATTGATAATTGCGAGTCCATCCTCTTCTCGATCTGCATGAAGGTAGTAAGGCTTAACGCGGAACTTCAAAAGTCCGAGCACCAGCTCCTTTATCACCTTCGGGTCATCATTCACGCCTTCTATCAAATCAATTCTATCGCCGAGCGGAACACCGGCATCAGAAAGCATCGAGGATACCCGCTTAACATCCTCTGTTAGTTCATCCGGATGGTTTAAATGCGTATTTATATATATCGGGTGGTATTGCGTCAAAAGCTCATAGACCCTTTTATCTTCTTTATCCTCTCTTTCTATCTTAAAACTTCCAAGTTCGATCGCTATTATCGCGGCACCTTTATCCCTTGCATCTTCTAATCCCGATTTTAACACATTGTATTCCAGATAATCAAGATTTAATGCCTCTATCCCATCTCCGTTTATAACATCATAAAATCCGCATTCAGGCGTTATCGGTATCTTTCCCCCTCCACCGGGCGCGTCAATGACAAAATGTGGCATAGGAAGCGAAGGATGGAATTTCAAGCTCTTAAATATCTCTATTCCCACCTCAACATCTGTTCTGAAATGTTTTGTCCCTTTTGTAAGGTCAGCTTGATATATGTAGTATGGCGTCATCCGCATAGACCAGAGCCCCCTGATCAGGGCGTTCATGACATCAACGGAATCGTTTAATCCTTTTAGTAGCACTGTCTGGTCTCCAAGCGGAATGCCGGCATCGGCAATCTTCGAACACGCCTTCCTGCTCTCCTCTGTGAACTCTACTGGATGGTTGAAGTGCGTGTTTATGTAAAGAGGGTGGTATCTTCTGAGCAGTGATACCAGACCATCCGTAATCCGCTGAGGAAGAGCGCATGGCACCCTCGTTCCTATCCTCAAGACCTCAACGTGTTTGATCTCTTTTAACGGTTCTAAGAAAAAAGCAAGCTCCTCATCCTTTAAGAGCAGTGGATCCCCGCCTGATATTAAAATATCTCTTATCTCCGCATGTTCTCTTATATATTCTATCCCTTTTAAGACCTGCTCCTTCTTTATCCTCTTGAATGGGTCTCCAACGCTCCTTTTTCTCGTACAAAATCGGCAATACATCGCGCACCTGTCTGAGACGAGCAATAAAACGCGGTCCGGGTATCTATGAACGAGTCCCGCAACAGGACTGTCATTCTCCTCATGCAGGGGGTCAGGAACTCCCTCTTCGTCTTCTAATTCCCTTATATCCGGCACCGACTGCTTCCATATCGCATCTCCCCGTTCCTTGATTAAAGATAGATAGTATGGATTGATACGCATGGGATACTTTCTTGTGACCTTTGCAGCGTCTTTCTCCACGGGGTAGTGGAGAGAAAGCTGCCTTATATTAGCTACGCTTTCTCTTAACAGGGTACCCCAATCCATCTTCTTTTCCTTCACCCTCCAAAAGGAGCAATACCATTCCTCTCATGGTCACTCTTCTTACCTCTATACCCTCAGTAAATAACTATATCTTGCATATTTTGCCTCAAAGAAGCTCTTACAAAAGGTAAAAGCATCTTCTGGACGATAATATTTGCAACTGAATATGTCAATGTATCCGTTAGAAGACGAATCTACAAAGTGCGCTGATATGAGGGACGTCTCGATCAACTGAACCGCAGAATATCCCTCCTTATCCCCTTTTCCAAAACGCACCACCTCGCAATCCCCATATCTTTTCATCTCAATCAGTTCACATAATTCATAAACGAACTGCTTTATAGTGGCTTCATCTCGTATCTTCTCCGGATTGCATCCATGAAGATCAATAGAAGTGAGCAGCCCCCATGCATCTCCCTCCTCATACGCATCTTTTATTATGTCTCTTTCCATTGGCATGCCTCTACCACTAAATTCTTCTGTTCTTAATTCCTTTACATAAATAACTTTTCCATCGCCAACCTTCCAGAAGTTGGGTATAAGTCCCACATTAAAAAAACCTCTCCTATCATAAAATCTCCTTATTTCACTATATTCAACCGTAGATGAAGTTTCGAGATACAATAGACGTGCTCCAACCTCTTTTAATTCCTCTTCAACATGATTCAAGAGCGCACTTCCCACACCCCTACCCTGATATTCCGGCTTAACACAGAGCCAATCCAGCTCAAATACACGGTCTGCCGTTGGAACCCGAGAATAGGCTGCAAAACCTACTGCCTTACCCCCTTCTATGCAGGAGTAGAAGCAGTATTTATCTGGCTCATTCTCTGACAGATAGCATTGTATATCTGCAATGGCATAAAACTTCTCTTTCTCGCTTAGTGTATCTAATGCCCCCAAAAACGATGCTATGTCCTTGACATCCTCTTCTTTCAGCCGCCGTATCATCTCCACTTTAGCCCATACCTTTCTGCAGCAAATTCTAATATCATCTTTACCAGTCGTTCGTATGAAATCCCAGCCGCTTTTGCAGCTTTTGGAAGATGATAAGAGGGGTCTATTCCGGCGATTGGGTTGAGCTCTAACACATTCGGTATATCTCCTCCCCTCGTCATCCTCAGGTCTATCCTGCACCAATCCCTACAATCAAGCGCGCGGTATGCATCCAGGGCAGTTTCTTCTATCTCCTTCTTTAAATCTTCATCAATATCCGCGGGGCATACAGACCTATGCTCCGGATTTATCACAATATCCTTCGGTATAAACGGCAATATTGGTTCATCCGGTGCGAATAGCCTCGTCTTTTGACCATCTTCAAATAAAGTTTCAATGATTGGTAAGACTATTGGCTCTTCATTACCTAAGATGCCAACGGTAAATTCTCTACCATCAAGGAATTCCTCCACGATAACCGGCTCTCCGTATTCATGCATGAGATAAGCAGTCATATCTCTCAAATCCTCTTCAGAATGGACGATTGAATCTCTGGAAAGGCCCATTTGAGAACCTTCATGCAAAAGTTTCACGATAAGTGGGGATTTTAGCTCAAGCCTTGGATCCAGTTTATCATCTTTTGACTTTAAAACCTGAAAATCCGGCGTTGGTATCCCATAATATCTGAGTATCTCCTTTGTTCTTGCTTTGTTCAGGCACAATGCAAGGGTCAATACACCAGAACCGGTATAGGGTATCTCAAGCATATCGCATATAGCGGGGATGTAAGATTCTCTGCTTTCACCTCTTAGTCCTTCTGCGATGTTGAAAACAATATCTATCTCTCTTCTTTCTTCCTTTAATTTACCGTATGCTTCTCCATCCGCTTCTATCAAGATGACTTCATTCCCGCCTGACACGAGCGCCTCCCGCACGTAATCTATCGTTTCCGGGCTGTCAAGCTCCGCTATCTTATCTAACGCTGCGTTTATCAGCATATCTCGCTTTATCTCATTATATAACAGCGCTACTTTCATCTTTCATGGAGTATGCGGATATGAGTATATAAAGGTTCTGTTAATTATGAGTCGAACCGAAAGGAGTTGCAGAAGAGTAGAAGAATTGCTTTTCCTTTTTATTTTATATCTGTGCAAGAGTAAAGGAAAAGGTAAGAGCGATTACGATGCTGAAGCCAGCGGAGATGCGGGAACTGCGAATTGTTACTCTTGATGAGCATGTAGACAGCGTAGTCAAGCGAATAGACGCTTTGGGCTCCGTACATCTTACAGATATAAAAGAGTTCTTAAATGTCTGGGAAGATTTAATAGAGCCTGCAAAGGCGGATGAGATATTAATAAAAACTTCTGAACTACTGGCGAGGATAGAGTTCCTGATAGGTTTGTTACAACCCCCGGAAGAAGGTAAAAAGAGCTTGAAGGAGCTGCTCTTCAAAGAGCCAGAAGAGGAAAAAGCGGTGAAGGTGAAGGTAGAGGGGATAAATTTGGAGGCGATAGAATCCGAACTCAGTAGCTTAGAGGAACGAGTAGAGGGGTTAATAACCGAAAAGGAGCATTCAACGGAAGATTTATCACATGCAAAGGAGATGTTACGGGTACTACGATTTTTAGAAGAGTTTGACGTTGACCCGGGATTTATAGGCGAGCATGATTTTATCGTGATGCGTGTGGGTAAATTACCGGTGGTAAATGCAGCAGATCTGGAAGAGTCGCTGGAAGCGGTAGTAGGAGCGAATCACATCGTGGTGTCGAAGCAGATAAGGGGGGGGGAAGAGGAAGAAGAAGTTGCCTTTGCTCTGGTAGTAACCTTAAAGAGGGATAAGGAGAAAGTGGATAGGGCACTGATGCAATTGAACTTTGAACCCTGGCAGCGGCCATCAATCGAGCTACCTGAATGGATAAATGACGCAATAAAGGAAGCAGGTGCGATGATAAAGCGATTGGCTGACGCGATAAAAAGGGTAGAGCGGGAGATTGAGGAGATAAGAAGGGCGAAGCTCAGGGACTTATTCGAGATGCAAGCGCTTTTGCAAATAGAAGATAACAAGGCAAAGGTAAAGATTCTCTTTGGTCAGAGTAAACGCGTGCGGGTTATCGAGGGATGGACGCCGGAAGAGGAGGTTGAGAACGTAATAGCAGGGATACGCGAAGAGACCGGGGGGTCTTCCGTAGTTGAAGTGATAGAGCCAAAGCGAGACGATGTACGCGTACCTTCGTTACTGAATAATCCCAGAATTGTAAAACCTTTTGAATCTATAATTAAGATGTACGGGCATCCGTTATACAAGGATATAGACCCAACGCTGGTTACCGCTATATTATATCCCATTCTTTTTGGTCTGATGTTCCCGGATATAGGTCATGGGGCGATTATACTATTAATCGGGCTGGTATTGATGCTTAGTTTTAAGGGTCTGGACAAAGAAATAAGAAGTATGGGCGGAGTTATAGTGTTATGTGGATTTTGTTCGGTAATTGTGGGCGTTATATTCGGCGAATTCTTTGGGTTCAGTACCTATGCGTCACATTTAGTTTTTAGTTCTACGGGCATGCACATTCCAAAGGGACTTATTCTTATTGAGAATCCATTGCTGGAGCCTCTCGTGCAAGTTGAACTCTTTTTCGTGCTGACACTGCTGATAGGTGCATTGCATATGGGGCTTGGCTTGTTTCTCCAGGTAGCAAATAGTATCTCTAATCGTGACACCTTTGAGGTAATACGCGGGTTTGTAAAACTCTGGTGTTTGGTTGGTGCCCTTTATTTCTTGCTTCTTCTCTTCGGGTTTTACTTCACCGAACTGAAAGAAGGGAATATCCCGGTACTGCTAAGAAATATAGCTATTTTCTTGCTCCTACCGGTACTCGCACTCTTCTCCCTCAAGGTATTTGCAGAGCTGAGGCATGAGGAAGGCGGTGGTAGCAATGAAGGAAGAACGGTAAATAGGGGTGCAATGGATTATATTATCATTCTTATAGATGGTGTGATAGACGCCGTGCTGGAGAACTTCTTCCGGTTCCTTGCTAATATCGTCTCCTATGGTAGGATTCTCGCTTTAGCGTTATGTCATATGGCGTTAATCGAGGTGTTCATTCTTTTGGCTTTCATGAGTTTCAGTATACATACAGGAATAGGGGCGCTGGTGTTCTTAGCCGGGACAGTGATTGTAATAGTGCTTGAGGGGATAATGGCGAGTATCCATACCATCAGGCTGCATTTCTACGAGTGGTTCACGAAATTCTATGAGGGTGGCGGTGTTGAGTTCACACCGTTTAAGCTACGTTGAAGTTTTAGTTAGTTAGTGGTTAAGTTTCATATAGAAGTAGGACACTTTTATGTGTGAAGAAAATGTCAGAAATGCTGAAAGAAGTATTAATTCGGAAACGTAAGAAAGCAAAATAACTGCACGAGAAAGGTTGGAGTAACCG
>JBAQFZ010000135.1:0-5338 GCA_049287525.1 Halobacteriota archaeon
AGCATAAATAGCGAACCCTAAAAAGTTTAGAAAAGGGTGTGAGAACCGAAATGAATTAGGTTTTAAAGAGAGGAATTTAAAATCTTCGGTCTTTTCCGAGCTCCTAACTTTATTCGGTTTTTTATCCAAAACCGAATCTTTTTAGGGTAGGATTTTTGTATTCCTAACTTTAAAATAGAGATGAGGAATAAAAAATGGAACTATTAAGCGAAGTCGAACCTGAGGTAAAAGTAGCGGTAAAGAAAATAGACGGCGGCTTGGAAGTCAAAGGGCATCTGGAAGAATTAGGCATTTCAGAAGGAACTGAGCTTACAGTGGTAGCCACTGAGCCCGTGCACGTGCATGCAGGACCTATTTCACTGAAAGCGGCAGGAAGAGAAGCAGTCATAGCTCGTGGATGGGCAGATAAGGTGTATGTGGAGAAAGAAGTCGAAACGCTTCCACTTCTAAGACTTGAGACAGGAGAAGAGGGAACAGTAAAAACCATTGAAGGTGGAAAAGTTTTTGAGGGTTATCTTTCTGGACTTGGCATAGAAAAAGGAAGCGAAGTTGAGTTCTTACACCATCTACCTGACGATACTCTGGTGTTCAAAATAGACGACAAGGAGATAAGTATGGGCGAAGGTCAAGCATCGAAGGTGCTAGTAGAACGTGAAGGAAAAAACATCCAGATTAATTATCTTGAGGAAGGCGAGAAGGCAAAGATAAGCAAGATAATCGGTGGAACCTCGCTCAGGGAGAAATTTGAACAGCTCAGAATAGTGGAAGGTAAAGAGATAAGGTTGGTCAGGAAGGAGATGCCTGCACCCACGCCAAAAAGGGGAACTTATGTGCTTGCGAAAATAGGTGAACAATTGGTAACTATCGGACACGGGCTCGCAGAAAAGGTATGGGTAGAATAAAAATAAAATGGAAAAGGAGTATGTGAGCGAGGATATGGCAGAGAAGCGACTGAGTGAAATGTCCGCTGGGGAGAAAGGGAGATTAACTCGCATAGGAGGAAGTGGTGCTTTAAGAAGAAGGATAATGGATATGGGCATCGTGAGAGAGGTGCAGCGATAGAGATGGTGAGGAATGCACCTCTCGGCGACCCCATTGAGTTCTTTTTGAAAGGATATAACCTGACTTTACGAAGAGAGGAAGCGGTAAATGTATGGTTAGAGGTGGAAGATTGAGAAGCAGGAGCAGAATTTCTGGTGGATTAATTGAAGAGCATTTGCATGAGTTGAAGGAAGCAATACCTTTAGCGTTTCTTTCAGAGGGTGAAGAAGGAGAAATAGTGGAGCTTAGTGGAGGGAGAGGAATGATACAGCGCCTTTCGGATATGGGCTTCACGCCTTCAACAAAGATAAGGGTGCTGAAGACAAAACCACCAGGACCGATGCTCGTTGATGTGCGAGACGCACGAATTGCGCTTGGCAGAGGAGTTGCAATGAATATACTTGTAAATGGGGTTAAGAAGGGAAAGGGATGGTAACGGTAGCGATAATAGGGGAGGAAGTGGACTTTCTCTGATATGCTGGACCATGTATTCTTGCACCGGGTGCTCGGGATACCCATATTTGGAGTAGTGATACTGATTTGGTTCCTTTCGGTGCATCCATGAGCAGCAACAGAAGGAGGAGGAGGAGGAGGAGAGATTATAGAGGAATCTTACCACCTCTAACGGGATTTGCATTCATGGCTTTCGTTTTAATCTACGTTCCTTGCGTTGCCACAATAGGTGTAATAGCGACTGCAGAAAACGAAAGGGGTAAGCTGTTCTTGTTTATACGCCTCTGACAAAATTTAGTCTTGCTCACCAAGGATGCACCCGGATTTATATTCCGATGGTGGCGTAGTTGGAGCTTACATCATGAGCTTCGCGGTTTTCCCAAATAATAAGCGTTTCCGCACCTACAGCACAACCGTAAGCTCTTCCTTCATCGTTTTTAGCACGAGTTCTGCATCCATGCTTTCTACACCTTCGATCTCTTTTATCTTCTCGATAACGAGTCCACAGTTATCATAACCAATGCACTTAGAGATGACAATCAGGTCAAAATCGCCAGTTACGTGGTGAACGCAACAACTCTCTGCCATTTTCGCTACCTCTTCCCCCACCTCTTGAATACTATTATATCCCGGCTTGGTTTTTATCTTTGTGATTAACGTGACCATGCCGAGTTTAGAGGTATTTAGTACTGCGGTATAACCACAGATAATGCCTTTTTCCGTTAGCCTTTTCACTCTATCGCTTACAGTGGCAGTGCTTACTCCTATCTTCTGCGCAATCTTCGTGAAAGAATTGCGAGCTTCCAACTGGAGTTCTTCCAATATCCTCTTATCTAATTTATCCATTTTTTAATCCATTTTTTAAATCTCTCTCTCTCTCTCTCTCTCTCTCTCTCCTCTACCATATCCTGATCCTATCTTTTAATATATAAAATTTGTTGCGGCGTTCCCGCCCGAATCTTGTCGCGCCGTGTTTGATGTTACGATTGTTTAAAAGAATTGGATTTTTTTAACGATTGTGGAAGTTTTGGGCGTCTCACATTTGGAACGGTTGAAAAAACCGAAAAATTTAAATAGACATAAAATGATAGTTTAGTTAGGTGATAAAAAATGGCAGAAGGGATTTGTTATGTGTGCAACCAGGCATTTACAGCAAAGGACAAGGATACGCTGGTAGATAAAATGGTAGAGCATATGCTGGAAGCGCACCATGGTTGGGTCTGGGGTGATGCAATGCAGACGAAAAATACGTTTGAGAAATGCCCGGTATGCGGAGCTACGTTAGGTAAGCTTTATGTCAAGTGCCCCAACTGCGGTGCTGATCTCTTAGAGCAGTATGCGAGAAAGGTAGCTTCGGCGTACGCACACTAACACACTAATATATAATAGATATAGAGATAGGAAGTTAAGAGAGTTCTCTCAAAAGCTCTCTTTTTTTTTTCTCCATTTTTATGCTGAAGTGCGAACTGTAGAGTTTAGCTAAAAATCACAGTTAATTATGTGAATAAGATGTCTAAAGGCGGGTTCGCAAAGAATCCTTTCCGCCATGCCATCCGGTAAAGCACCTCAAGTGCTTTTACTACCTCCTGTGGCATCTCGTAGGTGTAATTATTCACATACATCAATGCGAATTTCTTGACTAACTCTTTATCAGCACCACGGGAATACTGCATTGCATACTGCGTTGCTTCTTCTACGTTAGCCAGTGCATACCGCACGCTATCGCGCAATGCAACCATAAACTCACGCTGTGTTGCCTCCGCTACACTCCTCTTTATTGCATTAATCCCGAGCGGCAGCGGCAGTCCCGATGATTTCTTCTGCCACCAGTCCCATAAATCCAGCACTTTAGCCAGTTCATGCTCGGGATACGTTATCTGCGCTTCGTGGATTACCAGCCCGGCATCTACTTCGCCTCGCTTCACTGCCGGGATAACTTCATCAAATCGCAGCTCTACTGGCTGGAAACAATCCACTGCCAGTTTTAACAGCAGGTTCGCAGTGGTGTATTTCCCGGGTACTGCTATCCTTCGCCCTTTTAGTGCCATTCCGCTTCTTGCCACGACCACGGGTCCATAACCGTTACCTACGCTTGCTCCGACTGATAAGATTCGATATTTGTGATGTAGAAACGCATATGCGTGAGCAGAAAGTGCGGTTACATCTATCTCGCCATGAAATGCCTTTCTATTCAGCGTTTCTATGTCCTCCACTATATACTTTAATTTTAATCTCGTCGTGATTTTACCGTTTATCAGTCCGTAGAACATGAATGCGTCATCCGCATCGGGAGTATGTGCTATTATCATAGCTTTATTATAATTATTGCTTATATCATAAAAATCAATCAACCATCTTAAATTTGAAGCATGACCACGAAAAAACCGCTTTTCGACGACATCGGCAGCTACCCATTACCCGAAGGAATCACAAAGGACTGGCTAAAAGAAGCCTTTAGAGACCTTCAGTCGCACCGAGAAGCGTTATACGAATTATTAACAGAAGCAATGTGGCAGAAGCTAAACGCCGGCGTTGAAGTGCCTACTTATCCGCAATTCCAGAACATGATTACTCAGTTTAACGACCCGATTCTAGACAGCGCGAGGACAGAAGCGCCACTGCTTATAAAAGAAGAAGAAGCGAAGATAGTCGAGCTGGACGCATTAGAGCAGATGGCGGTGGAGTACCGGGAAAAGAGAGGCGAGCAATTGAAGCTCCGGATATGCGTTACGGGTCCAATAGAACTCTATTACCACCAGTTCCCACCGCCGGTATATATTGACATCCTATCAAACATAGCGAAATCCGTGGGCAGGTTCATAAAACATGCAATAGCGAATGCGAAGACCTACGAATTGAAATGCGTTTCGCTAGACGAGCCGAGCATGGGTTTAGACCCCCGTGTAGAAGAAGAGGGTGTGATCACTGCACTTGAACTCGCCTCGGAATATGCAGCACAGAAGGGGATTGATACGCAGATACACCTCCATTCACCTATATTTTATGATTCCGTCTGCCAGGTAGAGGGGATAGGCGTGATAGGCGTGGAATCCGCAGCGAATCCGTCGCTTTTAGCGTTGATAGATAAAGACCAGCTGGATAAATACGATAAATACCTGCGCATTGGCATAGCAAGAACGGATATATTCAGCATGGCTGCGGAATACGACGAAAAGCATCTTACGAACGCATTTAAGGATAAAGGCGTTTTAGAAACCATAATTAATGCGTATAACAGTCCTGAGCAGATAAAGATGCGGTTGAAGAATGCGTATACCGCTTTCAATGACCGCATACGGTATGTGGGTCCTGACTGCGGTTTGAGCTCGTTCCCGGGTCAGGAACTGGCATATATGGTGTTGAGGAATACATCTGTGGGGCTAAAGGATTTCTGGGGGTAATACGTGGTATTCGCCTCATGCCCGGCATGATCATTTTTCAAATCGTCATTCACGGCAGGTATCGGTCTATATCCAAAGCTCCGTGGAATACCCCGAGGATGTCCACGCGTTCCTTACCCCAGATCAGATATGCGATACGATACGATAGTGACCGTAGAGGGGTATACGGATCTCCCCCCCTCCAGTTCTGATATGTATTCGTAGCCAATCTCTGGAGAATCAAGCAGAATCTGCGCACGTTGATAAATGCCAGAAACGACCTCCTCAGCGGCAGCAGGGTTGTCCTGCGCTATATAGTCGTGGATGTCTTCGAGCCACCCATAGTTTCACCCACAACTCTTTTATAATAACCACTATTTTATACCTATGGAACAAGTTATAGAAGCCGTTAGCAGTATGGACAGATGTCCTTTCTGTGGCTCAAAATTCCCCGCAAGATCTTT
>JBAQFZ010000136.1:0-20677 GCA_049287525.1 Halobacteriota archaeon
ACCACCTGTACACCAGATACTTAAACAAAACTTGCGGGTCTATCAACTCGCCAATCTGCGGATAAGGGCTCTCAGGCAATACTCCAGAGAAATCTATTACCTTTAGCAAATCCTCCCGGAATTCTAATGCTTCTTCCCACAGGTCATCGAACCACTTGTTTAAGTAAAGCACTTCCTCTCTCGATGTAAGCAGTACATTTAACTCTCTATTTTTTGTAAGTCCTTCGGCTGTGAAATTAGAAGAGCCGACAACCGCTAATCCGGGCGATGTATATCTCTCTTCGGGATTGGTTAAAAACAAATACAGCTTCGCATGCATCCTTGATTTTTCGTATAGTTTCACGTCTATTACGTTATTGGCGACAAAATCCTTTAAAGTCCTCAATTGTTTTATCTGCTCTTCGTTCAGTGTCCTCTTCTGCAAATCTTCTATCATTCTTTGCTTAAACAGTTCTCTCAGTTTATAACCGGCGACCAGTTCTTCTTTTGTCGGATACGTAGTCTCGTTTCCCATCACAATCTTCAGAAATGGCGAATTATCATAATTATCCGGGAAATCACTCTCTACCAAAGAAAACCCGGTTAGAAAGAAATACCCGATAGCGAATTTAGCTTCTTCTGACCTTCTTATCTGGTCTTTCAAGACTCTTATTAGTTCTCGATCTGGGCTGTTGTCTATTATGTTCAGGGCATCATTATTCGTCATTTTTTACTCCGCAAATGTATGTAGCTATTTTTTATTTTTAAATTTTTCCTATAATAAGTTAAAGGCATGATTATCATAAATCGCTTTTGTTTCGATATTTCTGAGCAGGAACGCCTGCAATTTCGCACCGAAACCGACATCAAGCCACGAATTGGAACTGATAAAACAGAACACCCCGCGTGGTTTGAGCAAACTCAACGCGAGATAATAAAAATAAACGTACAAATCGCTCTTCAAATCCTTCTTGAACTCGTCTCCCCATTGCGCAGTGACACTTCTAACCAGCGCTGCTTTATATTCCTGTCTCAGCTCTTTCGTTATTTCTCATATTTCCCTACCACGTATCTTCTTATAACGAATTTGTATCTCGATTCCGGCTCGTATTTAGGGCTGGGTATGTGAAATTCGGTTTCTTCATCATCTGAAAATAGAACTACACAATCAGGGAAGCGTTTCAATATCTCTTTTAATACCGCCCTTTCGTTTGTTCTTGTTAATTTCTGAATGGTGAAATACAGGATGTAAAAATCGCTCCTTCTTGCGATGATTTTTCCGTCTATAATAATCTCTTTTGCGCTTTTGCTCCAATCTTCAATAGGGATTGGTAAATCTTGATAATCATAGTTCAGTAATGTGCAATATAAGGTTCGTGCATCGTCTATTCCGCTAAATTTTGAGATGCAATCGCGGACCTGCTGAGGTTGTGCACGAAACATTTATTTCACACCTGCAAATATTTTGAGAGATAATGTAACTATTAAAGATTATGATATAAAAAGTTTCGCGGATTGATATTTTTCTACCTTTCTTCCCTATGGCGTAACTTCCAAATCATCATTGAAAGAAGGACTGAAATCGCTGTATAATTCCGCAAACTACTGATGCGCAATCTCTATTATCTCGTTAATAATTGCTACTGCGGAAGGAGTGCCTCCACGGGCTCCTTTTACTACTATGCAGGGCATACTGGAATCCAGCACCTTCGCTTTCTCCTCTGACGCGTTGACAAACCCCACGGGGGTGGCAACAATAAGAGCGGGCTTTATGCCCTGCTCGGCAAGTGCTAAAAGTTCTATGCACGCAGAAGGTGAGTTCCCAATAACCACGATGTTATCCTGAATGAACTCCTTTGCGAGCCTGATTCCAGTGGCAGTTCTCGTGAGATTCTCCTTTTCTGCCATTCCCTTTGTTCTTGGATCATTCACAAAACATTTCACATTCTTCCGATATTTTTTGTTAATGCCCGCTTTTACCATTTCAATGTCAGTGATGATTGTTTTCCCCTCTTTTATGCACTGTATCCCTGTTTCAACCGGGTTATGTTTGAACACGAGCAAGTCCAGAAGCGAAGGGTCAGCATTAGCAAAAACCACCCTTTCCGCTACTCTTCGTTCGTGCTCGCTAAACGAGCCTGAATATTTCGAGATAATATCTTCCACGATTGCCTTGCTCTTCTCCCAAATCCTATTTCCTGCCTCTACATAATCGCTACTTTCGTGACCATGGATGTCAGTGTCAGTACTCCCTCTCCCTTCCCCTCGGTCATACTCGTATCTCCTGTCATATCCTCTGCGTGTAACCATTCGCCCTCCGATATTTTCGGTCCTTGAACAGCCAATAATAACGGTTGTTGACATGTCTATACGATGATAGCAGTCAGGTAAATCCTCCAACGTGCAAATCGAAATTTCGCATCCTTCCCTTTCTGCATTTCTCACGATGCCAACGGTTGTTTTCCCGTCACGGAAACGCATAAAAATCCCGTGTGCATGCTCCAACTGAACCGTTCTGGTTCTGCTCCTCGGATTATATATCACCACAACAATGTCCATCTTCGCTAAGCCTTCCAACTTCTCTTCTATCTCGCTCCACGGCACCAACAAATCACTCAAGCTCACAACGGCGAAATCATTCGACAAAGGTGCACCAAGTAAGGCAGCCGACACAGAGGCTGCCGTTATGCCCGGGATTATCTCCAGCTCTGCGTCAGCATTAGAATCTCCAATAACCTCGATTAGAAGCCCTGCCATACCATAGATGCCTGGATCGCCTCCTGAGACCACAACAACATTTTTGCGTTTTCCCAACTCGACTGCTTTCTTTGCACGTTCAACCTCTGTTCCCATTTTGCCTGTTAGCACTTCTGCACCGGAAGGAATGATCTCTCTTATCAACCCGATGTATCTTTCATTACCCATAATGATGTCAGCGCTTGAAATACACGCTCGTGCTCGTTCTGTCAGTAAATCCAAAGAACCCGGTCCTATTCCCACCACCGATAGCATATTCGTTTATCCCTTTCCACTAACTCCCTTTCTTTTTACGAAGTAAAATAGCGTCAAGCATTTTTTTAGTAAAGGTTTTTGCGGAGCAAAAAAGTTTTAAAACACCACCGCCAGGGTTATATTCTTATCAAATGATTCCCTTTTGATGAATTTGACCCCGCCCTTATTCCTCATCGCTCCCAGGATTGCACAAGGTTCTGCAACGCCCTTTATATCAAATACACTGCTCGCTGCGCTTCTCGATTGAACATCCACACTGTTTATTTCGTCTCGTGAAAAGTAAAGCAAAGGGATACTAAACTTAGCAGAAACCTCCTGCAACTCCTCCGTTTTTCTGAACTCTACGGTGCATAAACCTTTAACTTCGCTCAATTTTATCCCCAATTCTTCTAAGAATCTCCGAATCGCCCTCTCCATCTCCACCGCCTCCACGCCCCTATGAAATCCAATTCCAATGTAGACATCCTTATCCATCTTCATGAAAAGTTGTTATTACAGCTTGTGCAGATATTCCTTCTGCAATGAGCTTTGAGATTTCATTTGCGCCCCTGTGCCCGTTCAGCACCGGTATAACATATTTACCATCCTCGTCTATGCATACCACCCACGGGTCTTCGGTCTTTTTCTTTGGCTCTATTGCCCTCACCACCACACCCATGGGGAGAACAGCGACGATGTTCTTCTTCGCTCTGAAACTTTCCTGTATCGCCCTATAAACGCTTTCCACCTTCTCATCTGCGCTATTGCACGAGATCTTTTCTGAGCATATCAGCTCTGCATCGAAACCTCGTTCCAAAAGATCGCTTTTCACCTTTTCGGCAATTGCAACTGATTTCTGAGCAAGTGAGAAGATGGCAATCATGGCTCATCACCGCCATACAATTTTGAAAATCCTGCTTTTTCAAGCACATCACCCACAATTATCACTGATTGGCTCTTTACACCTGCTTTCTTCACCTTCTCGGTTATGTCACCCAAAGTGCCTCTTATTATCTTCTCTTCCCCCCATGACGCTTTATGAACCACTGCTACGGGTGTTTCTGGTGGGTAGCCGACGCGCAGTTCTGAAACCACATCGTCAATGAGATGAACACCGAGAAAAATGACCATCGTCGCACCATGCTTTGAAAGCTCTTTTATACCTTCTCCCGCGGGCTTTCCTGTCTTTCCAAACGGTTTCGTAATTACCAGCGTTTGAGATATACCAGGTGAGGTGAATTCTCTTTTTAGGGATGCAGAAGCAGCGGAAAAAGAAGATACACCAGGTACGAGCTCGAATTCGATATTTTTTGAAGCGAGAAACTCCATCTGTTCTTGAATAGCGGAATAGAAACTCAAGTCCCCGGAATGGAGCCTCACCACTTTCTTACCCTCATTTACAAATCTCTCGAAAATGGCGGAGATTTCTTCCCTGTTCTTTCCATAACTGTCTATCAGTATCGCGTCGCCCTTCGCATAGCTTAAGATATCCTTATGGATGAGTGAGCCCGCATATACTATCACATCGGCATTCTTTATCTCTCGTTCTCCTCTAAGCGTGAGCAATTCCGGGTCACCCGGTCCTGCGCCAACAAAGACTACTTTCATTTCTCGTCCTCCTTCTTTACGATAAGAGTGGAGAGGTAATGTGTTGGTTCTTTTAGTTCAATAAGGTTACCCAAGACCAGTTTTTGATCCTCGAATCCAACCTTAACACCTAAAATAGCTTTTTTATTGCCCAGCATACTTTTAATTGCGTCGGTATTTTTTGGTTTGAGAAAGATCAAGGAATCGGAATTTTGTATTACCCGAAGGGCAATATGATTCTCTTTTACATCAGGAATTATAGAAACAATTTCAGTCCCTTCTGCGATAGGGACTTTAGCCAGAGCGGAACATGCGCAAAAAGAGGTTACACCAGGTATGATCTCCACCTCTTCCGCTTCCTCTTCAAAGAGGTCCAGAAATTTGTAGAAGGTGGAATATAAACTTGGGTCGCCCAGGGTTAGAAATGCGATGGTTTTACACCCTTTCCCCCTCTCTAATACCTCTCTTTTAGCTTTTTCCCAATAAGATTTCAACTCTTCCTCATTTTTTGTCATGGGAAATAATGGCTCGAGTATAAGAGGTTTATTCTCTTTCCGCTCTTCTATAAATTTTTTGATCGTCAGCAACGCTAAGCTCCTTTTACCCTCTCCCGACCTCGGAGCAACTATCATATCCACTTCTTTAAGTATCTTATACGCTTTCAAGCTGAGCAGTTCCGGATCTCCGGGTCCCACACCTATTCCATACAGCTTGCTGATTCTCATTTCTTCCCGTATATCAGGAATATTGGATAGGAAGGTACGAGGGCGGTTTTTCCTCCCAAGTCCTTTCCTTTGTTCATGCAGATATTCAGAACTTCGGAATTGATACCTTTACTTTTCAATACTTCCATGGCTTCCACCACGGTTTCAAGCCTGACCGCTGCGATAATAATTCCCCCTCCTGCTTTTAAGCGTTTAAACGCATTCTCAAACGATTCTTTAAGGTTATCCGTGCCACCGAAGAAGATGAGATCAAAATCATGCGACAAATTGAGATGTTCCATCTCGCCAAAGATAAGCTCGATTTTATCATTTAACCCAAATTTTTCTATGTTCTTTCTCGCAATCTCAAAATTCTCTTTGTCCTTCTCCACTGCTGTGGCATCGCAACCGAGCAATGCGAATTCGATAGAAACACTTCCTGAACCGGTACCCACGTCTAAAATCCTTTCGTCCCCTTTTATCCTCGCTTTTGAGACGATAATCGAGCGAATTTCCTCTCGCGTCAAGCCTGCTTTCGATTTCAAGAAGAAATCGTTGGGTATTCCCGGACTTTTATAATCCCATTCTTCTTCTCGCATTCTCTCATCCCTCGTCTAATTTAACTTCCACTGTGGGGCTCTGCCCCACGACCCCGCAAACCTTTTCTTAGAAGAAAAGGTTTATCAAAAGAATATATCTTTCTTAATAAACGTTCTTTCTTTAGAAAGAAAGTTTGTAAGGGCTTATTCTCTATTCCATAATTACCCTTCATTACTTTTAACAGCTCCTCAACGCTCCGTGGTGGCACTCCCGGGTTTTCACACGCCGCCATCTCGATGCCTTTGTATATCCTCAACACCCTCGGCATGGCAAGTCTGCTCGACTTGATAACCTCCCCATCACCTAATACATCGTATGGCTTACCCGATTTCACGAGAACTTTTTGGGTCTAATCCAGACATGGGCTCATCTAAAACCAATATCTCGGGTTCCATAGCCAGGACCCCCGCGATAGCCACCTTTTTCTTCTCTCCTTCGCTTAATTCATGTGCCTTCCTATCCCTCAAGTCCCAAATATTGATCTCGTTTAGTGCTCTTTTCACCCTTTTTTTTTCACTTCCTCATCCCTCAACCCCAGATTCACCGGACCTAATGCTACATCTTGAAACACTATCGGCGCCACAATCTGATCATTAGGATTCTGGAATACTATTCCTACACGCTTTCTCACCTCGGTAAGGGCTTTTTTAGTATAGCTGAGGAAATTCCCTGATACTCTGATCTTTCCCTTATCAGGTATCAAGAGCCCGTTCAAGTGCAGTAATAATGTTGTTTTTCCAGACCCGTTACTCCCCACGAGTGCGGTCTTCTCTCCCCTTCTGAGCTCCATATCTATCCCCTTAAGCACCCAGTTCATCTTATCATACGAAAACCATAAGTCCTGAACCTCCACTACCTTGTCATCCCATTTTATACCCACCTCATCCCTATATCCTCTCATCTATCACACGTTCGCTCCTACTGCCATAACGAATAAACAAGCAAGTGCATTACAATACAGGAAGTCACCCACGACTGATGCTTTGCGACATTGACGAGGAGACCTTGCTCGCCATCGACCCGGATACCGTCTTTTGGGCACTGGTGCCAAAAGGAGAGGATGTCAATTCAAAGATAATGCATGATATTCTTCCGTTGTATGACCGAGTCAAGCGAGAGTGCAGAGAGGAGATGCACGATTTCAGGTTCAAGTCAAACCTCGCTGTTATTTACATGAACTCAGTGAGTGGATGCAATTTGAATTGCTCCTACTGCTATATCCCTCAAGAGATAAGAAGAAAACGCCAACGAATGAATAAGGAGCAACTTTTTGAGGCACTTATGAAAGCTGGGGAATACTATGAAAAGAATGGTGGTAACAGAAAGCTTGCCGTTGTGTTCCATGGAAGCGAGCCATTGCTGATGAAGGAGGAAATTTTCGATGCAATAGAAGAATTTGAAGAGCTATTATATTTCGGCATTCAAACAAATGGGACTCTATTCAGAGAAGATGATGTGGAGTTCCTTAAGAAGCACGAGGTAAGTGTAGGGATCTCACTGGATTCCTCATATCCTGAAATACATGACTCTCTGAGGAAGACCTGGGATGGAAAGGGAACTTTTGAGAAGGTTGTAGAAGCGATTGAATGGTTTGACGGCTATCAAAGGCTAAATGTAGTGACGACTGTAACGAAGCAAAATGTATCGCAACTTACGGAGATGGTGAGTTTTCTACATGCTAAAAAAGTCCCGTCGGTTTTGCTGAACCCTGTCAGGGGGACACAGGGACCTGCTCGGTCTTTGATGCCTGACAACGAGAGTCTCAAAGATTTTTTCATCCGCGCCTTAAAAAGAGCTGAGGACCTAATCAAAAAGACAGGGAAGCAAATAACCGTTGGAAACTTTGCAAATATTCTGGTGGGAATCATCGCTCCTACTGCAAGAAAACTTATGTGTGATATAACTCCTTGTGGAGGCGGGAGATGTTTTTTCGCTATCGCCGCTGATGGAGATGTATTTCCTTGTGGTGAGTTCATAGGCATTGAAGAGTTCCGTGGAGGTAATATCTTCAGGAACTTTATCCCGGACATTATGAAATTAGATTCGCCTTTAAGATGATTGCCGAGGATAAGGTGAAATACTTCCTCAAGGAAGAGGTCTTGAATACTCTCGGATACAAATACAGGATGATGGAATGATATGGATAAAATCAAAGAGACGATTGAAGAGATTTAGATGCCACTTATGTTCATTAATTTTGTTCAGGATACCGTCAGGTTTACTACTTTCTCCTTCGCTTATGCCCTAATCCAATGCCAATCAAGACCAAAACCACTATCACTGCTATAATACCTATCAACGGAGCTCCGGATATAGGGAATGCAGGTGATGGCTTTTCTGCTGGCTTCTCCTCTTTCATTACTCTACCTTTTCTCTCCTCCGCTGTCTTCTCCGGTAGTTTCTTCAGTTCTTCCCCTTCCTTACTCACCCCCTCCATTTCGGTCATATTTGTGAGACCTTTTCCTGTTTCTTCTTCTGTTTCGACAAAGCGAGCTCCACCACCTCCGTGTCTGTGGTATGCCTCTGTTGAGGGCTCCTTGGGCACCGAAAGTATGCCCTGCATGTATTCTTGGAGCAGCAGATTTGCACAGGTGTGATGACAGCATGTTACTCCGTATTCTTCGACAGATTTTTGATATGTCTCTGTAAGTGTTGTCTTTACAGCATCCGATGGATTCCAGTAGCCTTTTCTTATCGCTTCGAGCATTCTCGCGGTGATGGATTGTTCTGCGTAAGGACTGTTGCTGTCGAAGAAGTCCTTTAAACCAAGGTTATATTTGTCCTGGATATAAACATCGTAGATTTGATTCCACATCCCTTGCGTAATAAGATCTGGTGTGACGACATCCCATCCCCAGAGGTTCTCTATGAACTTCATCATCTCCCTCGCACCTGCATAATCATGTTCCATCATCCCTTCGAGCCATTTCGGATTAAAGTATCGTGCATTAAGTTCTCTTCGTAGATAGCTCTTTAAAGTTTCTGTCTTTGGATTATGCGGGTCTCTCAGGTTTGTCACGTAGAGATCCGGAGTCTCACCTGTTATACTTCGAACAGCCAGAGCCAGCCCACCAAGGTACTGGAAGAAGTCATCGTTGTCGAGCACACCATAGAGGTTTGAGCTGTCGCTGTGAACCGCAACCTCAACATCTGCAAGGTTCGGACGGAAGAGGTCTACATTTGGAACGCCCCAATCATCCTCGCCATAGACATATCCCATTCTGCTGATATATAGATTTGCAAGTTTTGTTTCGTTCATCCATGTATCGCTTGCTGCAATCGCGTTTGGAAGTCCTGTGCCGTACGTTCCAGGTGCCTCTGAGAAAATCCTCGCCATCGAGATGCTTCTTGCTTCCTCTTCGCTGTAGCCCTGCTCAATCAACCAATCATAGATCGCATCCGAGTTCTCCCTGACATAGTTTGGACATTCGGTATCATCCGCAGTATAAGCCAGACGAACCGCCTTGTCAAGCAGCTTGATCTTACCCGGGAAGGTATCCCTGTATAGACCTGAAGGTGTCATGAGAACATCAAATCTTGGTCTTCCAAGCTCAGAACATGGTATCAGCTCAACATCCTCCACCCTTCCTCTCGAGTCCCATACGGGCTTAACACCCATGAGGTATAGAATCTGTGACTCCATGATTCCCTGATGTCTCATCGTCTCGACCGCCCATAGCACAAAGGCTGCCTTTCTCGGATATTCACCATGCTCCTCCACATACCGATCTAGGAGCTCGTCTGCTACCAGTTTTCCAACCTCCCACGCCTCCTTCGTTGGTATGAGCCTCGAATCGAAGGAGTAAAAGTTATTCCCGGTCGGAAGCGCATCTGGATTTCTTATCGGGTCGTTTCCAACCTTTGGTGGCACATATTTTCCTGACAGTCCATCCAGTATTCGCGGTACCTCGATGGTACATCTGGTAAGATTCTCTGCATAGACCTTAGCAGTATTCAGATCCGCAGTCACATTAGAGGATCTATTTCCATAGCCAGGCACCTTTTCCTCTGCATCCTCAGGGCTTGAGCCGTTGAATATAACCTCTCTCAACAGCACTTCCATCACGGTGCAGTTCTCATGGGCTGGAGATAATTCATGCGGGTCAGGATACACCTCTGCGATATGATCTGCAAATTCATCACCGAGCATCGATTTGACCATTGAGATCAACTTCCAATCCACCGGAGGCGAGCCGAGTATATGCAAGCCATAAGGTATGAACTCATCTGCCAGCTCATGGAGATGTAGGTGCAGTTCTCCATTTATGAACTTCTCAAACGCGGTATCATTCATCGCTCTGAGTTCCTCTACGGACACACCCAGATCCTCACTCAAGCTAAGATTCTCATATAGCCCTGTTATTGTCTTTCTGTATTCTGCTTTGAGCGATTCATTTGCGCTGAGATAAGCATGTATCTTCTCATGCAGTAGTGAAAAATCCCCATATAGCCCAGATGCGACAATCGGCGGGGTTAGATGATCCACGATCACCGCGTTCCCTCTTCTTTTTGCCTGTGTGCCCTCACCGACATTGTCCATGATGTAGGGGTAGACTACGGGAAGATCCTGGATCAATATTGCAGGCCAGCATTCTCTCACAGAGAGAGCAGTCTCCTTCCCAGGAAGCCATTCCTGCGTTCCATGCGTTCCGAAGTGAACGATTGCATCTGCACCATACTCTTTCTTCAGCCAGAAGTAGAATGCGATGTACTGGTGGTGAGGTGCAAGCTCCTTGTCATGATATAATATAGTCTGATCCTGCAGCCATCCTCTCGTTGGCTGTGGTGCGAGCAGCACATTTCCAAATGTGAGCCATGGAATCACGAGATATTTCCCTGTCGCATTCTCATAGACCATGATCTCACCGGGAGGCTCTCCCCATTTCTCGATAACCTCATCCTGCTTATTCCCCGGAAGCGCATCGAACCAGCTTGCATACTTCTCCGCTGGGATCAGAACCACGCTCTCGTTCTCCACCATATTTTGGAGTTCATCGGGTGCCCATGTGCCGATGTTCCTCCCCTGATGTATCATCAGATCGAGGAGTTCCTTCTCCTCTGGCACTTCCCCTTCTATTTCATATCCGCTTTCCTTCATCGCATCAAGGAGGTTTTTGAGCGATGGCGTTATATCCAAATAGCTCGCACCGAGATTGTCCTTCCCTCCTCCATGGTTGTAGTAGATTATTGCAATCTTCTTCTCGGAATTGCTCATACGATGTAGCTTCGCCCATGAAATCGCTCTAGCCGTGATCCAATCAACCTGATAATCAATAGGGTCATTGATATTCAAGCCACTTACAGGATCAGTTCTCTTTCCGCTCACAAATATGAACTCGGTCAATCCGTCCAATTCTGGAAGTGCGACCTGCCATGCAATCTCCATCGGACTAAGCCCTGTGCTATTTTCCCATTCTTCTGGCGAGGAATAGTACGAGCTAATACCCTTTAGTGGCGTGACGTTCAAGCCCCTTAGATACTCAATTCCCCTCTCCTCATCGCCATAATGCAATCTGAAAGAGGTTAGTGTGACGGCAACATCGACGACCGATTCATTGTCCTGTATAAAATACTTCGAGGAGTTTTGGTCTTTATATGTGTAGGTTGCAAATATGACATTACTCCCCTTATCTTCTATCATTCTTATCAGCGAATCCACAACAGGCACCGTGCCATATTCCGGAACTTCGTATGAATGGATGCCTATCATGGGCTTAGAATCGTTGTATTTACCACTGGTGTTATACCAATCGAGATATTTGCTTACGTTTTCAAAAACCCTCGGCGCATCCGGATGATATATACCATATAAAGGTATTGGCGCCGGTGGCAATACCTCCATGCTGATGCCGCAGAATTTCACGCCGAGGAAGATTATGAGTCGCTTCATGTTCTCCTCTCCGCCGTAATCCCAGTACTCTGTGATGTTGGAATACGCTGGGTCTGATGTATTTACATTGCCGAGATTATGAACATCTTCGAATTGGTGGGTTATAACGTATCCCCCCTTACTCTTCGCATCCTCAACCGTATCCTTTAACCCATCCTGGATCGGGTAGCCTAAATGAACCATCATTATCACATTCTGATCGCTGAGATTGAGATTTTGATATGATTCAGGTTTATCTTGGGAAATAGAGTATGCTGTAACATTGATGTACTTTGAGATTTCGAGGTCATTCTTTGCATTTTCGATGAATAATATATGATTTGCTGATGTAGTTACAACAGCAATCTTAGTCCTGTCTTCAGGTGGATTTGGCGGATCCACAGCGGTAGTGTCATCATAGAACGTATTATTCATATACAAAGTCAAATTTACGATGTTCTCATTGCCACCATAAACCCAATATTTTGTGATGTTTATGTCCTCCACATTCCCGATGGTGATATTGGAAGTTATCGTCGCGTTCACAGTAGCATTCATGGATGCGTTTTCAAGCGATGCCAGGTTCTCGTCCGTTCCAAGAACGAAGGTTATTTTATTTATTCCTGATTCTTCAGTAGCATTCACCGCGGTATTCTCTGAAACATTCGCGGACAATGTCAAATTTCCATTTCCATCCATTGCAGTCTCATTACCTTCCAACTGTGCATATGTAACCGTTAATGGCACAAATACCTGCGCCACGAACAACGCCAATACCAACCATACCAATCCTACCTTTTTCAGCATGAAAAAAAAAAGCGAGGGTGAGCATAAAAAACTATCATTTCGGGTAATAATTATAACCCAAATATGTAATATAGTTAGACGCCTGATGTCGCATTCTCCGGCACATATATCACCTCTCCAGTTGCCAACCGGTATGCAGTTCCCAATTTCATACCCTGACCCGATGCTACTTCTTCTGTCATGTTCAGCACCTTTATCTCCTGTCCCTTTTTGATAATCACTTGCATATTCTCTTTCCCAGGATTCTTCACCACGGTTACATCCGCAGTTGGGTTCAAGAGCTCTGGCACACTCGCGGATATAACAAGTGCAACGAGAAAAGCAACTGCAAAGACCATTGCTGTATCAAATAAGTTTGCAACTCTATCACCGTTTTCTCGCTTTTAGCCAGAATCCTACCCCTACAAAGACCAACATCACAATCACTACGATTAATCCCATCAACGGAGCACCAGATATTGGTAGTGTTGAAGCTGGTTCTTCTTCTTTCATCACCCGCCCTTTTTTCACCTTTTCCGCAGTTTCTCCTCCTGTTTCTTCCGGCGGCTTCTTAAATTCTTCTCCCGCTTTACTCACCCCTGACAGTTCTGCGGTCTCATTTACTAATCCTATTTCTTCTTCGGTTCTATGACTTCCACCACCGCCTCTTCTGGATATTTTAGTGCTTGGCTCTTCTCCTTGTGGCTCCGCAGGCTCCATCGATGCCGGGAGTAGACCAGATACGTAATCGTTTATAAATGGATTTGCACATGTATGACCACAGCAGGTAATGCCATAATCCTCCACCGATTTTTGATAGGTTTCAGCAAGAGCGGTCTTCACATCAGCCGAAGGATTCCAGTATTCTTTTCTTATCGCTTCGAGCATTCTTGCAGTTATCGACTGTTCCGCATAGGGATTGTTCTCATTAAACCAATCTTTGAGACCCATATCGTATTTGTCCTGTATGTAGACCTCGAATACCTCGTTCCACATGGAATCGGTTATAATGTCTGGGTTCGTAGCTTCCCATGCCCACAGACCTTCTACGAAACCGTCGCTTATCATTGCTGCCCCATGGTACCCATGTTCTTGCATTCCCTCTATCCAATATGGATTGAAGTATCTTGTGCGCAGCTCCCTCGTAAGGAATTGGCTCAAAGTCTCTACTCTTGGATTATTTGAATCCATAAGATTGTTTATATACATGTCCGGGCTCTCCCCTGAAACGCTTCTAATAGCTAAACTTAGCCCACCAAAATACTCGGCTGGATGAGGATCGTACAACAGGCCATACTGATTCGAGCTACGACTAAATACTGCTATTTCAGTTCCATTTAGATTTTGTCTAAAAAGGTCCTTATAATGCTCGCCCCATATATTCTCTCCGTACACATAGCTCATTCTATTAATATAGGCATCTGCAAGTTCACTCTCGTTTTCCCATGCATGACTCTCATGGAGGGGTGCATGAAGTCCCGTTCCTCCATGTGCGTCTGGTGGCTCTGTGAAAACCCGTGCCATTGATAAGTTATATGCCACAGACTCATTATAGCCCGCTTTTATTAGTGCTTGATAAATTAAATTGGAGTTCTCTTTAACATAATTTGGATATACGGTGTCATTCGCTTCAGCAGCCAGACGAACTGCTTTGGCTATTAATTTCATCTTATCTGAAAAATGATTTCGATATGCCGACGAGGTAGTAACGATAACATCTATTCTTGGTCTTCCCAATTCACTGCCATTTATGAGTTCTACGTCTTCGACCCTTCCATTTGAATCCCACTTTGGTTTCACACCTAGTAGGTATAAGATTTCTGATTCCAAGGTGCCTTGGTGAGTCATTGTCTCTGAAGCCCATAGAACAAAACCAACCTTTCGTGGATAGGTTCCATTTGTTTTGTTAAGATGTTGATCTAAGAGTTGATCCATCATTTCCGTACCAACATGCCATGCTGCTTTGGGAGGAATCACACGTGGATCAAAGAAATGAAGGTTTCTTCCTGTTGGTATCGCATCGGGATTTCTCATTGGATCACCACTTGGTCCTGGAGATATGTATTTGCCTTCCAGTGCGTCCAGTGTTCTAGGTATCTCGATTGTGCACAACTTTATGTTATCTGCATATACGATAGAAAGATTCAGAAAGGCTGTAAGATTATTTGATACATTTCCTAAGATCTTGTTTTGTGCATCCTCCGGACTTGTCCCATTGAATATCACATCTTCTATCAATTGTTTTGTGCAATTCTCTGAGAGATTCGTCTGGACAACATATTCCTTGAACTCATAACCAAGCATTGAAATGACCATTGATACCAAGCTGTCCCCTGATGGAGGCTCACCCAGAATATGCAAACCGTATGGCATATATTCGGTCTTCAGCGTAGATAGATAGTTATGCAATTGTTCTTTGAATGCATCGAACGCTGTTGTGTTGATAGCCATTTCACTTAAATTCACACCCAAATCTTGATCAAGATTCAAATCCGTGCATTGTTCCAGGATAATCTCTCTATGTTTATTTTTCACTGCCTCATCTATAGTCTGGTCATAGAGTTGTATCTCGTGCTCTAGATTTGATAGATTCCCATATAGTCCAGCAGTAGTAACCACCGGCATTAGATAACCCGGAGTGAGTGCATTACCTCGTGTTTTTGCTCTACCAGGATTTACATACATGATCTCTGGATAAATGTTAGGCATATCTTGGA
This sequence comes from Halobacteriota archaeon, assembly GCA_049287525.1. GTDB lineage: Archaea > Halobacteriota > Syntropharchaeia > Alkanophagales > Methanospirareceae > QENJ01. The sequence continues at coordinate 15,234 of JBAQFZ010000136.1, forward strand.
TTAATATGGCGGGCCAATCACTTTTTATTGATAGCCCATTTTCTTTTCCTGGCAATAGTTCATGAGTGCCATGTGTTCCAAAATGAACTATCGCATCTGCTCTAAATTCCTTTTTCAGCCAGAAATAAAATGCAATATACTGGTGGTGTGGTACCACAGCCTTGTCACACCACATTATCGAAGCATTCTGCTCTCTGCCTCGCACTGGCTGGGGTGCAAGCAGCACATTTCCAAATGAAACCTTCGGTATCACTAGGTATTTCCCTGTTTCATTTTCATATACCATGATCTCTCCAGGAGGCTCACCCCATTGAGCTATAACTTCATCCCTCTTATTTTCTGGAAGTTCATTGAACCATTCTGAATATTCGCTTTCTGGTATCAAGGCTGTGCTATAATTTTCCACCATCTTATCTAGTTCATCTTGTGCCCATACACCAATGTTACAACCTTGAGAGAGCATCAAACCAAGTAACTCTGTACTATTTGGTGTTGTGTTTCCAATACTGTACCCTCTTTCTTTCATATCCCCTAGAAAATTCACTAAACTGGGAACAGTGTCAAGAAGACCGTCGACATGAACACCAACATGATCCTTACCTGGAGATTCATGCCAGTAAATTATTGCGATTTTTTTATCAGAATTATTCTTATGCCGTAACTCTGTCCATGAAATCGTTCTATTGACAAGCCAATCTATTTGTTCTTTAACTGGTTCGTAGTATGTTGTGCCAGTAACTGGATCTTTTTCTTTCCCTGCTATGTAGATTGGTTCGATTGTACCATCCAACTCTGGAATTCTGATATCCATCGCGATTTCACTGGGTGGGATACCATGGTGGCTAACATTCCATTCATCATTACCCTGATAGTAGGTTTTTATTGGTCGAAGGGCAGGAACATCTAATTTTTCAAGGTACTCTATGGCGGCTGAAGTATTATAGTTATCCAGCCTCAATCCCTTAATTATAATAACTGCATCCACAATGGAAGCATTATTCAGAATAAGATGTTTGTAACGATCTGGATCTTGACTTTCAGAAAATGATGTTGCTATCACATTAACACCACTTGCCTCAAGCGTTCGTACTAATGTGTCAATTAATTTAGAATCCTCGCCCCGTAAAACACCAGCCATTTTTCCGAAATGTATTCCTATAGTAGGTCTTGATGAATTGTACTTTCCAATCGTATTGTACCATTCAAGATATTCGCTCGTATTTATATAGACCTCCCCTGCGTCTGGATGATATATGCCATACAGTGGCACTGACACTGGAGGTTGTATCTCTGCGTCTATGTTACATAGTTTCACTCCAAGAAATGTAATGAGACGCTTCATATTTTCATTTCCACCACTATACCAATACTCAGTAAAATCTGAATAGTTAGAATCAGAAAGATTTACATTGCTTAAACCCAGAATATCATGTGTTCCGTGTATAATAATATATGCACCATTATCTTTAGCGTCGTTAACTGTGTTACTAATTTTGTCGAGAATGGGATATCCGATACTTACAATAACGATTATATTTTGATTGCTTAGATTAATATTATCTGGTATGTCGTTTGGACTCCAAAAGACACTAATATTTGCTATACTCTTGATTGCATTATCTTGTGATGCATTTAGTAGAGGTTGTATATAGTTATCATACCCTGTTATAAATGTTATATTTATCTTTAGCTTCTCTATCTTAACTTCAGGAGAACTCGCACCTGTTGTGTAATTGGCTCCGTTTGCTTTATAACTCAAATTCACCGAGTTATTCGCAATCGCTGTCCCATTATACGTTTCCGCGATAGACGCGTTTAACAGAATCTGAACAATGCTTTCGTTCACATCCCCCAAATCCCAGGTGATGTTCTTCCCCTCTAAGGTTCCGTTCAGCGAATCGTTGATATAAACCAACCCATCCGGAAGATAATCAGCTATCGTAACATTGCTTGCATTCTCTGTGAAGTTCGCCCTTATTGTATAGGCGAGGTCTTCACCAGGCATTGCATCAGTCTTATCCACTGACTTCTCTATCTCTCTTCCAATTACAGGCAGTGCAAATATCTGCATCACAAAGATTGCTGCGACCAACAATCCAATATAGTTTCGTTTAGTTCTTCCTTTTTGCATGTTACATCACCGTTTTCTTGCTTTTAGCCAGAATCCTACCCCTACAAAGACCAACATCACAATCACTACGATTAATCCCATCAACGGAGCACCGGATACTGGTAGTGTTGATGCGGGTTCCTCTTCTTTCATCACCCGCCCTTTTTTCACCTTTTCCGCGGTTTCACCGGTTTCTTCTGGTGGCTTCTTAAATTCTTCTCCTACTTTGCTCACCCCTGACAGTTCTGCGGTCTCATTTACTAATCCTATTTCTTCTTCTATTCTACGACCCCCGCCACCGCCTCTTCTGGATATTTGAGTGCTTTGCTCTTCTCCTGATGGCGCCGCTTTCACTGGTGCCGAGAGTATACCGGATACGTAATCGTTTATAAAAGGATTTCCGCATGTATGGCCACAGCAGGTAACGCCATATTCATCCACCGATTTTTGATAGGTTTCAGCAAGAGCGGTCTTCACATCATCGGATGGATTCCAGTATTCTTTTCTTGTTGCTTCGAGCATGCGTGCGACGATTGACTGGTATGCATGTGGACTATCCTTGTCAAATGCGTCTTTCAGTCCCAAATTGTATTTATCTTGGATTATTGTATTATATATCTCATTCCACATATCTGGTCTCACGACATCGGGTACTGTGACTTGCCAGCCATACAGATTTTCTGCGAAATCAGCAATCTCCCTAAGCCCAGAATATTCGGATTCCCGCATACCTTCCAAATATGTTGGATTAAACAACCTTGTTCTTAGTTCCTTTGCCAAAAACGTGGCAAGACTCTCTATCTTTGGTTTTTCCATATTCCTTAGATTAACTACGGCGATCTCTGGCGTCTTCCCTGTTATGCTTCGAACGGCGATTGCAAATCCTCCAACATACTGGAAGAAATCATCGTTGTCCAATACTCCATATAAGTTCGTTGACCTGCTGTTGAATATAACATCTGTACCATTCAAATTCTCTCTAAATACTTCTCCGTAATTTCCAAGATATTTTGTACCACAGAGATACATGTTTGCCATTCTGAAGATGTATGCATCGCCTACCGCTTTGTCAGCGTTTGATGCATTCCACGATGTACTGCCAGCATGTATTACCTTGTCGATTCCTGTGCCATACTCGCCCGGTGGAGGTGCAAATACTCTGAGCTTGGAGAACATATCTGCAAAATCCTCGAATGTTCCATTGAATTCAGGCTCACTCTTTTTATATTCATTCAGCAATTCTTCTTTTACTGAATCATTGAGTTGAATCAATCCTTCTTTTATGATTCGACTGTTTCGTATCATGTAGTTCTCATCATCGCTTTCATTAAGGTTTGCCACTGTTTCAAGTGCGGTGCAGAAAAGATGTACTTGATATGATAAAGTATCCCGATACAATCCCGAAGTTGTGATAACAACATCCATTCTCGGTCTCTGGATCGTTGTTCCATTTATCCCGATTGTAAGATCGGTTAGATTTGTTACGAGCACCTCATCATTTCTCACATCTCCACTTCCCGTATACTTTGGTTCAAGACCAAATAATCTCAAGACCATTGCTTCTGTGACGCCATAGTGCCTCAAAGTTTCGACAGACCACATGACAGCGCCTACTTTCTCAGGGAAAGTATTATTATGCGTTACATAATAATCAGTTATCAGATCGTCTGCGAGTTTCTTTCCCATTTCCCAAGATGCTTTCGTGGGTATCTTCTTTGTGTTGAACCCATAATAGTTTCTACCGGTTGGCAGCACATCCGTATTTCTTACAGGGTCGCCCTCCGGGCTCGGCTCTATATAATTGCCGTTCAGCGCATCGAGACAATTTTCGAGCTCAAGCGTTGTGTTATCTAGTGCACGACTCCATTCTGTTCCATTGCTGAATATATAGCCTAACGAGGAATTTATATCATCATTCACAGATACATCTGTGAAGTTGGTCGATATGTCCCCTATTATTGAACTCAAATCCTTTCCTATGATACTTTCATTGACTATGAACTTAGAAAGATTCCTTGTTCTATCTATCCTCTCAGCATTGGTAACATTATCTATGACATTCAATTTATCTTCGTTTATCTCACTCCAATTATATCCAAGCATCGCTGCTGATGTCTCATAGAGTTTGCAATGTGCTATCAGCATACTCATAAGGAACATCTTCTTTTTATCACCAGAAGGAGGATTTCCAAACGTGTGTGTTCCATAAGGCATACTTTCTCTTGAAAGTTCCTCTAAATACTCTATTAATTCTTCGACATCGTCTTCAAATGTTTCGTTCGTTAATGTGAGGTTCAAATCCTTATCAATGCTCAGATTCTGTGCTGTTGATATAAGCTCTCCCCTCAGAATCTCCATCTTACTTGTTAGGTTTAGTTCCTCACTTCTTTCGTATTCAAATATCAAGTCTTTAAGAACCTGCAAATCACCATACAGTTCGGTTTGTGCAAGCGGAGGCGTAAGGTGGCTTATGAGTGTTGCATATCCCCTCCTTTTTGCTTGTATTCCTTCTCCGCTTCCATCGATAATATAGGGATAAATATTTGGTATGTCTTGTATTAAAATATCAGGATAACAATCCTTGCTGAGACCAACCATCTTGCCCGGGAGCCATTCATGCGTCCCATGCCTTCCCCACTGCACAATCGCATCCGCTTCAAAATCTTTTTTAAGCCATAGATAATATGCGATATAGTTGTGTGGGGGAGGAATCGTAAGAGAATGGTACGTCCTCTCTATGTCCGCTTCCCATCCTCTATTCGGTTGCGGACCCATTATCAGGTTCCCATTCCTTATTATCGGTATTACAATATTGTTCTCATAGACCATGAGTTCGCCAGGTGGAGGTCCCCATGTCGCTTTTACCTCTTCTTTTATCTTATCCGGGAGTTCGTCGAACCAGTTTTCGTATGTTTCCACTGGCAATAGCACCACATCACTTCTCTTCACCATCTTATCGAGTTCTTCCGGAGCCCACACACCAATATTCAGACCACCATTCATGATCTTCTCTTTTATCTCTGTTTTATTCCAAGCCTCGCACTGGTATCCAGTTTCATTCATCTGACGCAGCGCATTCTCAAGGGATGGAAATAGATTGAAGTAACTTGCTCCAACATCATGCTTCCCTGGAGGATGATTGAAATAAATTAATGCGATCTTCTTTTCCGAGTTTGATTTATTTCCCAGCTCAGCATAAGATATTGTGGTATTACATGACTTTCGGCTATTTAGATTATACCAACGGATTAAATTAGACCACTCCAAAATTATACCTGCACTCCCTTGTATCTTTTATCCCCATACGATTAATGACATTAAGTGCCGATTCCAA
>JBAQFZ010000137.1:0-15107 GCA_049287525.1 Halobacteriota archaeon
GGTTTCCTGTGGACGTGGGCAGAGCCCACGATGTGTAATCTCGTGGTTACAAAAAGGAGCTAAACAAATACTGCAATTCAAACGAGACATCTCACAGCTAGATCAAAGAAGGGTTTTACGAATAAAAGAAAAAAAAGAAGGGGGGGGAAAAAAAAAATTGCGGGTTTGTGTTGCTACATCATCGGAATACCACAGATTCCTGCTCTCTTTGTACTTATTGCCCTTGGAATTGAATTCTCTATTCTAGCCGGTTTACCTCCGAATACCCATTTTGGCTCAACGCCCGTCAGTATCGCCGTTACTCTCACTTTACCATCGAATTCATTATTTATCCTCGCGCCCCATATCACATTTGCATCGGGATTTATGTCATAAGTAAGCAACTCCACGATGTCATTTGTCTCCCTCATTGTAAGGTCATCCCCACCTGTGATATGTATAAGAGCACCAGTTGCCCCCTGATAGTCCGCTTCTAACAATGGATGGCTGAGCGCATCAGCTACAACTGCTTCTGGCTTGTTATCCGATCTGGTCGTCTCACCCACGAGCATTACTGCGACTCCGCCTTCGCCCATCACCGCCGTAAGGTCCGCGAAGTCGAGATTAACCAGCGAAGGTTTTGTTACCGTTTCTGTTATGCCCTGTATCGTGCTGGCAATCAACATATCCATCGTCTTAAACGCTTCATTCACCGGTTGATTACCCGCATGCTCCAGCAATTTGTCATTCTCCAGTACAATAACCGTATCTGTTACCCTTCTCAATTCCTCTACACCTTCCACCGCTTTCTGTCGCCTTCTCCTCTCCGCTACGAAGGGGAAAGAGACCATAGCAACCACAATCGCTCCTGCTCCTTTTGCCACTTCCGCAACAACGGGCGTAGCCCCGGTACCTGTTCCACCACCCATACCAGCAGTCAAAAACACGAAGTTTTTCCCAGCTATCAACTCAGATAGATGCTCCTTGTCCATTTCCGCTGCTTTTCGCCCTACTTCTGGAGAACCACCGGCACCTAACCCACGGGTAAGCGATTTACCGATCAAAACCTTCTTTTTGCAGGTTATCGAATCCAGGTGCAGCTTGTCCGTGTTTATCGCTATCCGGTCTACCGTCTCCAGTCCACCCAGATGCTCCAGTCTGTTCATGGAGTTATTGCCTGCTCCGCCTACGCCCACTATTGCCAACTTTGGCACTCCAAACCATTCATCTTCCTGCTCTTCTCCAACAACGATCTTCTCATGACCGTATTCCAATGCTTCTACCATTTTTTTTACCCTCTCTCTTTTTTTTCAGCGCCTTTATTTCTACTACAGTTTACATAGTTAACTTCTTAAGAATGACTGGGTATATAAATATTTTGGTTTTTGGAGCATATTATAAATAGTTTCGCAGGGGCTTCAGTTTCGTATGGAGATCCGGAGGGCAGATAGTAAAGGCGTATAAAGTGGAAAAGAGAAGGTATTTCAAGTTCTAATTTGAATGGTTGTTAGGTTACCAGGTTTTTACACATGGAGCAAAGAGAGATGAGTGGGAGAGAAGAAGCGGGGGAAGTAAAGGCGGAAGAATGACTACTATAAACACAACCGAGAAAGATTCCATCACAGGAACACGGAAAAAACTCCTCCTTTATGATGTTCCAGAGTTTCTGGAGCCATATTTGCAGGATGCAATTGAGTTCCTGGACATTGATACGTTATCCGCCGTCCTTGGGCTGAAGAGAATGGAAGCTGTGCAGGTAGTGATAAAGTATAACGAGGATTTAGCGGGATATAAAGTGCGGGAAGTGTTCTGCACGAAAGAGGCACGGGAATTGGTGCGAGGAATTCTGGGGATGTTTTCGGTTTACCCTGCAACTAAAAATGGGAGGGATATGTTTCTCACTCTTACACCTTCGCGCGACAAAGAAGAGCTGCAGCGGCGGTTCCGGGATATAAAGAATGGTGAAGAATTGCGGGCTTCCATGAGTGATGCTCTTGTGGCTAATCTGCGGATAATACTGTCAAAAGCAAAGATAGAGAAGGTGCGTTTTGGAGAAGCTGCTGTTATCGCTACCCGAAGTAAAGAAATAGAGCGTGAGGTAAAGGCGATTTATGGCGAGTTCGTGCGTGTAGAATTGGTTGACTCAGCAGTAAAAGCCAGAGAGCTTGTGCAAGAGGGAAACACCATTATACTAATCGGAGAAGGAATCGGGGAGGATTTAGTTGATGCACCCGGCGTTATAATCCGGAGTCACGGAGAGTTATCAGACGCATGCGAGATTTATCCGGAGTTCGTGGTTAATTCCTTTGTATCAAAGCAGAAGGCGATAGAAGCGGTGCTAACGATTTTGAATGAATTCAGTGTGATTAAAAAGTCATGGATGTTCAAAGAAGTATCAGTAGGAGATCTGGAAGAGGTGATGGCAATCCTGGACGGCGTAGCAGAAGAGCGTGGGAAAGGAGGGATTGACTTTGACGGGCTAATTTTGGGGTGGGAGGCAGCGATAAACAAAGAAGCAGCCAGGATTATGCGAACCGGAAGTGGAGCGGCTGCTTTTAGTGATTACCTGGATGTAACTCTGGATAACATGGCGGATGAGTTGATGCTGTCGCGGGAAGATAAAGAAGTACTGAGTGCGAGTGCGTATGAGACCCTGGAGGCAGGGCTACCGTTTGAATTTGCAAGGGAGAAGATAGGGCAACTGCGACCACGTTATAACCGGGACCGGTGCGAGCGGCGTTATTATAAATTAAGAGACCTGGCAAAGCAACTGGAGCGACATAGGGACGTGGTGAGTGCAGCTATAAAGAAGCTCATAGATCTCGATTTTATACTCGCCACTTCGCAGATTAGGCGTGACTTCGGGTTGAATATCCCGGAGATAACGGAGCGAGGCGTAGGTGTGATCGGAGGCAGACACCTATTTTTGCTGGATGAAGCGCGCAAAGGCGGCGAGAAGGTGGTACCGGTATCATATTCCATAGGCGAAGCGAATTCGGGTATCTTCGGCGCTACACCGCATCCGGTAGCTATCCTTACGGGTGCGAATAGTGGCGGTAAAACATGTTTGTTAATCACGCTCGCGAGTTCGATAGCACTTACGGAGTTGGGTCTGCCCGTGCCCGCGGAGCGAGCGGGAATACCGCTGCTGCCTCTGTATTTATACCGCAGGAAGATGATAAGGAAAACAGGGTCTTTTGAGTATTCAATGCGGGCGTTGAGCCGGATATTCATGCGAGAAGGCGGTAAAGTGGTGTTGATAGACGAACTGGAAGCGCTTACCGAACCAGGTGCTATGGGTCGTATAATGGCAGCTATGCTGAATAACTTCCCGAAAGATACGTTAGCCGTGGTAATAACGCATTTGATACACGAGATTCTGCCGCATATACGTATGGGTAAAGTGAGAGTGGACGGAATAGAGCCGGAAGGTTTAGATTCTGCGGGAAACATGATTGTGGATAGACAACCGCTGTTCAACCATATCGGCTCGAGCACCCCGGAGTTGGTGATAAAGAAACTTTTGGGTAAGGTGAAGAGAGAGAACTTAAAAGTAGTTTATGAAGAGATAATAGATGTATTAGAGAAGGAGAGAGAAGTTGTGTCGCGTAAATGAAATAGGGGTGATAGTATGGATACGGAAGGTGGGGCGTTTTTCCCGTATTTACGTATCGGTAAAATGAACGAACTGGTGCGGGAAATACCTTTGCAGTACGTTTCGGAAAAGGACGAGTTCTCAACAGAGGAGTTAGCAAAGGCAGTGGATACGAGTGCAGCTACAATTAATAATTTAATAGCAACGTTGAAATCGCTTAATTTGGCCGTTGGTGAACGGCGCTATAAATTTACGGGTGCTGGAGTGGGATATACTACACAGATAAGAACCCAAGAGGAAGAGGCGAAAAAAGTGTTACAAGAACAGGTGGAGGATAGCGAATATTTCCAGATGATTAACCAGAAGCTCCAGCAAGAAGGAAAACTGACGATATTCGAGATAGGCAACCTGATAGCCACGCAGTATAAAAAGAGTTGGGCGAACCAGCTGACCGTAAAGAGTTACGGCGCTGCTATTGCAAGCATCCTCGATTTCGTGGGCACCGGGCATTATAAAAGAGGGATCTTGAGGTCAGAAAAGGTAGAAGCGGAAGAGGGCGATATACCTGTGCCTTATCTCAGTGCAGATAAGATGTTCAAGATTCAGGCTGCTCTCTTCCCCTCGGGTATTGATATTCATGTTTTATCACAGGAACTGGGTACCAGGGAAAGACGGCTGAGTCAGGAGCTTACATGCTGCCGTGCATTAGGTTTCGTTAAGCATACGAGTAAAGGCTTTTATGAATTGACCCGAGCAGGAATGGATATGGCACGGTATAGTGATGACATTCGCAAACGTAAGTTTACCGAATCTTTAGTGAATTCGGGTTACAAACGGGTGATCGCTAAGTTACCAGAGGATAAAATAACCATGATGACGGTAGGGGATGTCCTGGAATCAGTGTATGATAAAAAATGGTCAGTGATAACGAAGAAGACATACGCGAAGAAATTTTTAAACTGGCTCAGGTTCTCAGGTCTTATAGTAAAAGTCGGGAAGGGTTATAAACGGAAGGGGCTGTAAATAGTAAACGTCTAAAAGCCTCCCGGCAGCGGCAATTTTTAGTCCTGTTATCGGTCCAACCGCATTACATTCTATTTCACCGCTCTTCCAAGCTGTCTGGAATGCGGTAAAGGGATCCGGTGAGTCCATTATATCTCGCAGTGTGTTTTCATTTGTGTACACATTTATCGTCGGATTGGTATTCACATCCTTTCTTACGGTGGCAGCCTTGCCATCTTTCATAACAACGGAATAGCTAAATGTACTGTTATCCCTGCGTGTGATGTACATGTTTATTCTTTCATTACCGAACATCTGCGTGGCTATCTTCAAGAAGGGCGCAAAAGGGGTTAACTTATTATCCCGGTTAATTTCTACCGTGAGATTATCCACGAGGCAAATAAAAGATTCTGCGCTATCTGCGTTAGTAAGTGAGGCATTAATTATTTCGTAATCGTCATCAAATATCAGCTCTTTCTTTTTTACTTCATCCAGAACCTTTTTGCTCTCCTTCTGGCTATCTTTCCACTCAGTCGTGCTGGATATGGATACTTTACCGCTGCTTTGCGTTGCTGTAACATGCACAAAAGCCGCTGGTATGGCAGCACAAGATAGTGCGAAAATAAATAATACCACGACTGATAGCGATGCACTCGCGTTAATTGCGCTTCTCATTTGGTTCCGGAATCTCCCCTTTCTCTTTCTCTTATTCTCTTACTACTTAAGATAGTGAGGGTATAAAAACTTTTCGGGTATTTGAAAAATAGTTTACGATACACTACTTGTATTTGTTTAGCTGCCGGGATCCAAGATGCAAGATACATGATACATGACCATGATTTATGACCAGATGCCACAGCTTTAATGGAATTGCAGATTTTTCGTCCTAATTCTTCGTACTTCTTGATAAAGTTATCAAAGCTCATCAATTTCCTCTTGTATCCTGTATCCTGTATCTTCATCGTACCTATACAAATACCACCACTTATAATAATATTGCCATGACACTTGAAAACCGTCTGAACACACTCGCGGTGGCGGTAATTGCATGCCTCATACTTGTCTATCTCTGCTCGTTTGTGAGTTGCGTTTCAGGAGTGGCTGCGATTTCTTCTGTCGTGCCGTTATACATATTCGTGCAGCGTTACCACACACGCTATATCGAACCGATCTGGCAACTTGGCGGTGCGTGGAAATACGTGTTCCCGTTTGTGATTTACCTCGTCATCGGTGAGGTCGTGGCGAACTTGCTTGTAGGCTATGATGTGTCGTATCAGGTCTATGTGGCGTACGGATTGCGAACCGTGATCGTGGGCGGCATACTGCTGCGATACAGACGCTTATATCCCGAACTTACCGAGCGTAAATTCGATTTGATGGCTTTGCTCGTCGGGCTGCTCATCTGTGTCGGATGGGTGGGTCTGGAAGGATACTATCCTCTGTTTTCTACGGCATCCAGTTACTACGACCCGACTGGCTTTGGGATCGGGATGTTGATTCTCCTGCTGTCCCTGCGACTGATAGGAAGTGTCCTGGTTGCGGCATTCATCGAGGAATTGTTCAGCAGGTCGTTTTTGATGCGATACGTGATAGACCCGGAAAGGTGGGCAGAGGTAGCCATAGGGAAATACACGTTTGCGTCTTTCGCTGTGGTCGCGTTGTTCTTCGGATTTGCACACTTCCGCTGGCTTCCAGGATTACTGACCGGTATAATACTGAATCTGCTGCTGTACAAGCGAAGAAACATATTCGCGTGTGTGCAGGCACATGGTATGGCGAACCTACTGCTGTTTGGTTATGTGACGTATACCCAAAACTGGAACTTCTGGTGAGCTATTTATTAACAACTATGAACATTAAGGTCACATGGGAATAAAAGTAGCAATTGCGGGAGCAAAAGGGCGAATGGGTGGACAGGTAGTGAGTGGCGTATTAGAACACGATAATATGACGCTGGTAGCGTGTTTTGACCCGGGTGGTGTGGGAGAGGAGATAGCACCCGGTGTAAAAGTATCAAGCCCCGATGAGCTGGATGACGTGCTAAAGGCGGTTAAGCCAGATGTGTTCGTGGATTTCACGAACGCAGAAGCCGCAGTGGCAAACGTAAAAGTCGCAGCGCGTAATAACCTGAAGCTCGTGGTTGGCACCACGGGATTCTCAGCAGAGCAGTACAAAGAGATGAAAGACGCCATAAAAGTAGCTGCTATTATCTCTCCGAACTTCTCTATCGGTGTGAACGTATTCTGGAAATTGATTGCAGAAGCGGCGAGACGTCTTCATGCATGTGGGTATCACGTAGAAATTATAGAGATGCACCATTCGCATAAAAAGGATGCACCGAGTGGTACGGCAGTAAAAGCCGCAGAAGTTATCGCTGATTGTTTGGGTATAGATAGATTTGTCTATGGCAGGCAGGGCATAACGGGTGAGCGAATGGATGATGAGATAGGAATACACGCAGTACGGGCTGGTGACATCGTGGGCGAGCATACCGTATTGTACGCGGGCATAGGGGAACGTCTGGAGATAACACACCGAGCGCACAGCCGAGAAGCATTCGCTCAGGGTGCAGTAAAAGCCATTGAATGGATTAGCGGTAAAGAAAGAAGTGGGATATATTCTATGGACGATATGATGCGGGAGCTGGACGGGTAGTGAAACATTATCAAGGTCGGGACAACATAAAGGATGGATCAATGTTGGAACCGACTATGACACCTCCACTTTCGCAGTCCGTGTCAGATTCTGGAAGATGGAGCGAGACTTCAGTGAATCATGCCTTGCCCACCCATCTCAAGATGGTAGACCTTCCCGTATTTGAATAGCAGATCAATCGGAGCGAACTTATAATCGAGTGATAGAGGGTTTTTATATCCTTCACACTGCCAGGAAGAGAGCACAAATCTCCTCCCGGTGCTCGGGGAAACCCTCTTTCAATAGAGGCTTGATGTCTTTCATCATTTCGTATAGCAGCATCGGATTGCCATATTCGATGATATTTCAAGGACCGACAAAAATCCGTTTATTTCGTCCCTTTTTTTTACCTCTTTGTCGTAACGATTGCTCGAATGATAGACCTAGTACTTTGACCCACGCATCTTGATTTCGAGACACGTTTTACCCTCGTGTCGCTGATTTTCCGACCACTCTCTCACCTGCTCTTCTATGCTCCCCCTAAAGTTATTATTCCCCGCACTGATATAAAAAGCAATTCTTCTTCTCGCCACCTCGACACTTACTTTATAGTCCAATCCAGCACGAACCGTGAAAACACATCCTAAAAATTAACGAATTTCGATTCCACGCGAGATAAAAACAGAGAAGCTTTTATTATGACACGTACAACTATTTTCAGGTTATAAAAGCGAGGTGATTGTGAGTAATGGCGATTCGGATGTTAGTAGCTAGCTAATTCGGTATCTAAAGTAGGGAACTTTTTACGTGTTCACGCAATAATTAACTTTAAGTACCCGTGTTGATAATTAATTGGGGGATAGCCTCTATATAATAAAAATACTCTTTCTATCGCAAGATAAACCTCCTTTTTAGTAATAGTCGATATCTGATCTTCATCATCTGAATATATCTAACATCTCAATTATCTGCTTCTCCTCATCGCTAAGATGAGTTTTTAGTCTTCTTTTCTTATCAAGCATAGGATATTCCCCTGTTTCCCTATAATACTCCACCAATTGCTGTATTCTTCTCCTTGGGACACCAGATATCGCTGCAGCCCGCTCTGTGCTTTCATCTTTGTTGATTACCTGCTTACCTGCCCATCCGATCTTTTTGTCTGTTAGCTTCACCATAAGTTGAGGTGAACTTTCTTGACGGAATAATTTCGGGACTCTACACCACCAGGGAGGGATGGAGAATTCAGCTTGAAATATGATCATGGTCTGTGCAAAAGGTTTGGCAATAAGGTGGAGGATGTGCGAGTTCCTTTCCTGCTGTAAAATGGGAAAGTTTAAATAACGCAAAATATACAATACAGAACAAAGCACGACCTACATGGTAGTGGCGAGGAAGGGAGTTTGATTGAAAACGAAAACCAATCAAGAAGGTAGAGCGGCATATTTGAACGTTGCGGAACACAAACTGAGAATCGAGAAACTACCCATTAAGGAGGCAACAGGTCCCATCAGTTTTGCGTTACTGTGCCACCGTGACCGGTACAAAAGCTTTGAGGTTGAGCCCTATCATGCGAGGAATGTCCTATGCTTCGGAGTCGGTCAGTTAGCAGGTTCTAAGCTCTATGGTTTCCACCGCCTGATCTTTGCTGCGAGGTCACCCCTCTGGCACGGTTTTTTTATAAGTTCCATGGGTGGCGCGGGTCTACCTCTATATCACGCAGGTATAGATTACATGGCAGTTGAAGGCAGGTCTGAAGAGTATCTTATAGCGGCAATAAAAGGAGCTGGGGATGGAACCCTTGAAACACGTTTCGACGAAATCAGTGAGCAGGATTTAAAAGATATTTTTCATGGCTACGGAGGTAATAGAGGATGGTACGCATTACAGCAGTACACCTATGAAAAGTTCAACGACCTGTTTCTCGCGGACAGTAAATATATGGATTTCAGGATACTCACCGTGGGTCCGGCATCTATGAATACAAACTTTGGCGCTATCGGCTCAACCGTGATTCGCAGCGGGAAATTTAGATTGGGGGTTGACGATTGGGCCGGTAGGGGTGGCATGGGTTCTCTTATGGCGCAAGCACATAGAACTGTTGCGATAGCCTACGGAGGCGTATACGATGGTAAATCGTTTATTGAGAACATCAAAGACATTAAAGTGGTAAATAAAATCTTCCATGAGGAATTTCATGAAAAATATACCGAAAGTGTTGTCAGAGCTGGGATGAAGTACAGATACGACCCTCATGTTAAATCTTCCGGCACCTTTGGCGTGAACATGTCGGTTCTGGGAGAGTGGCTCCTCTCGTTCAACTGGGAGTCCGTCAATCTGAGCGAGAACGAGAGGAAATCATTGTATGCTCTCGTAAAGAACCATTATCTCAAACAATTTAATGAAGAGATAGTAGAGCCAAGAACATTCGCTACCTGTGGGGAACCCTGCCCTTTGACCTGCAAGAAGATCTATCATGAACATAAGAAGGACTACGAGCCATACGAGGCTATGGGTCCGAACTCGGGCATCTTCGACCAGCGAGCTGCCGAGAAGGTGGTGAAAGAAGTAGAAGTGATGGGGTTTGATGCCATTGAGTTTGGTAATGTGAGTTCATGGATTCTGGAATGCATCTATAATGGATTACTCAGAAAAGAGGAACTCGGACTGGAGGACGATGTTGAATTTGATCCACGAAATTATAAGATTGAATTCTCGCATGGAAATGCGAAAGCAATATTAAAACTTGCTGAACTCGTAGCCTACGGCGAGGGAATTGGAGCTATCTTGGCTCAGGGTGTCAGGGTTGCAGCGAAAGAGCTGAATGTGCGATTTGCATATCGAATAAGGGGCAAGACGTTCATTGATAGCACGCTATACATTCCTTACGGCGAAATCGGGTGTATGTCACCCATACAATATTGGGTGCCCGGGGCATTCGTGCCTATGCCCATTCAGGGTAAATACCTCACTAACTACACTATTAATTCACTGCCACCAAGAGAGCTGGGGAAGAGTTGTGCTGAACGTGCAATAAATGAGCTGTACTCAGAGGAGATGGGAATATGCAGGTTTCACCGGGGTTGGACAGAGAAAACTGTGGAGACGCTCCTGCGTAGGGGTAGAGGTATTAACCTCAACCTGTATGAACATTGTCGAGGACTCATGCAAAAAATTGTGGACTATGACCGGAAAGCAAAGCAGTATCCTGTCTTCTGGGAGACGAAGAAGACTAAGGACGTCATCCGCACGTATCTGCCAGAGGTAAGGAAGAAAATGCCTGCAGAAAATGGAGATTTAGACCGATGGATTGAAAAGTTTAATGATGACCCAGAACAGGCAGCGAAAGAATACTGGGAAGAAACACGGGAAGGTTACGAAGAAAGAATTTAGTATTTGCTTATCTTCTATTTCCTTTACCTCAACATACCCTTTTTCCACTGCACTCTCAACTACCTCTTCCCCTTTCTCCGTGCGAACGAAAACCGTTGACCACCCCTCTTCGGAGCCTACCGAGCCTACGGAAATGTCTGCGAGTTCAGCAGTGTAGTCCATGCACACTGAACATCCCTCGGCAATATAATTCTCTATCTCGTCTAACGGGATACTATGCTTCTCCTTCTCTGTTATCAGTTCAGGTCGCTCCTCTGGAATACCTTCTCAAAAGATAGGCTACCGCCAATAATCCCGCGATTGCGAATACTGCTTCGAATCCCGGTACACCTTCTTCAGGTGTTGGTGTTGGCGTTACGTCAGATACAACTCCCGACTCAATTGTTATAGTCTGCTCCGAGAAGCTTGGGATGTTACATATCATCTGGACAGAACTACTCTGTGCAATCCACCAGCACTGTGGAATACCTGTCTCGTGGTATAATATATTGAGGTCTCGCGTTCGGTTCATTAACCTGTCGTTTAGCTTAACCCGCAACCTGTCATGGTCACCGATGTCAAAGGACTGGTTATCGAAGTTTATTCCAACCAGCGTACCTGTTACGTTTGTAGATGCCACAAGGATTCTCAACCTGTCCCGTTCTATTTGGTCAGCCCAGACCCTGATGCCCGTAGTATAGTTCACAGAACTGTCGGTAGACTGGTTTCCTATCGCTATTTCACATCCAAATCTACCCCTTGCTATACCATCAGAGATCATCGTGTTTGCTAACAAACAATCTTCACGGAATGGCCCTGGACCTGTGAGATTGACAGCCCCGGTTCTAACCACCACCACGCTACCTGCCGGCATATCGACTATTACCTTGCCTGGTTCAAGAGTGTAGGTCACATCAGTCCCGGGAGGGTAGGGGCTGAGGATGTATACAGTTACATCTTCTGATTCAATCAATACGCCCCCGCTGATCTCCTTTGGCGTAGTCCCTTCCGAAAGGTCGAATATTGCCTTTGCTGCCGTAATTGTCTTAAGCTTTATGTTGCCGCTTGGATTGTCATGAAGCTGAATTATCTTCGCTGAACCATCTCCAATGAGTCGTGTTACCGCCCCGGTCGTTATATTCCCTTCGTACAGGAAATCTTCAAAGGAAATCCTATCAAAAACTGGAAAACCACCTACACTGTAGTTGATCACAGAGCCATCAGCTCCTATCTCAAAGTTCACATATTCCCCCAACCAGATGCCCGCACTATGCATGAAACCAAAGCCATACATGCCACCGGCATGTCGCATTCCCATGCCATGCTGAAACCGTTCCATTGGACCCATATGTCGCATTTGCCCGTCTTGCCTGCCCATAAAAGCCTCTGACGCCATTGGGCAAATGATTATTAATAATAGCATTGCTACTACCATTTTCTTCAACAACGTTTTTTACCTCCTTTTGTTTTTCGTTTTGTACTTACTTTTATATTTAACACCCTTTTATATAAAGAACTATACCCCGTACTTAAGTTGCACTTAAGCACGAGGGCGTATGACTTAATCGCTATCTTATTCAGACAGTTTTATCTCCTTTGCATTCTCCCATAGGCCATGAATGTTGCATAACGCTAAAGCGTAGAGAGTCCCCGGCTTGGTGATTTTCATTGAAAACGCAGCTTCATGATGTGTATAGACAGGACCTGTGTTCGGACCTTCGGTAGATTCGCCATGCGCATCGAACTCAAAAGTGCCTACTTGATAACTGAACTTCTCTCCTTCTGGATGAAAGAAGACATTTATCCACCGGATATGATGTTCGGTTGTATTAGGATGTGCAATCTCCTTACCGAGAGTGACTTTCACTTCAAAGAGCTCTCCCGCCTTTACCTTAGGAGGACACTCAATTACCGGCACATGCTTCTCCTTCCTCCAATCCGCGGACTGGACACGCTCCCCTAATCTATCAGTCATTATTCACCACCCCTTTATATATCTTCCAATCCAGCTCCACAATTTCTCTCCCTTTTGTTCCCATTTTCTTTTTTTTACCTCTATTCTTCATGTGTCTATTTAATCCTTAAAAGTTTTTCTGTTTTGAGTTGTTCCGATTTAAACCACCTCCGTAGCAGGTGAATATCCAGAATATGCTGGGGGTGCGATATGCCTATTTAGGGTAAGCCGTCTTATTTTTCAAGCCGTGTGCCAGAGCATACATTGCATTTTATATTGTTCAATTTGCATTATAACATTCGCGTAGCATAATCTGTGACATCTTCTCTTTCAAGTCGATAAAAGGGGGGACACGACCAATTAAGTTAACATAAAATATAAAAAAAGGATGTGAAATGAAAGAAAAGAAAAAAGAGATATGGCTAAAAGCAGACGACAGTGTGGGGACGTGGGAAAAGAAGAAGTCGAGGATCACCGCCGGGCTGGAATCCGGTGTTGATGGCGTGCTTGTGGAAGAGAAGGATATAGCAAAGGTGAGGGAGTTAGGTCGTATAAAGATAGCGGCTTTTGTAACAGAAGAAACGCCGGTTAAGACAAAGGAAGGAGCGGATATTGCCGTTTATGGAAAGAGGAGCGAAGGAGATGGTACAAAGCCAGTGCCGTCGGATATAGCGAAATCGAGCGTTTTAAAAGCGTTAAAAGCCGGTGGTAAGGACAATGCTGTATATGTAGAGATACGCGGGAAGGACTCAGAGCAATTCGCAGTAAATCTCGCGGATTACTGTAATTACGTGGTGGTTACAGGCACTGATTGGAAGATAATCCCGCTGGAGAATATAATAGCGGAGTTACAGCAGAAGGAAGCGAAGGTAATCGCAGGCGTGCAGAGTGCAGAAGAGGCAAGAACGGCGTTTGAAACGCTTGAATATGGTGCCGATGGCGTTCTCATGGATGCAGACGATATATCAGAGCTAAAACGAACGGTGGAAGTCCGAGACGCGAGTCAGATGGGTAAAATTGCACTCTCTACGGCGCGGATAACGAACGTGGCGGAACTTGAAATGGGCGACCGTGTGTGCGTGGATACCTGCTCGTTGATGACGTTCGGTGAGGGTATGCTGGTGGGTTCGCAGTCATTTGCATTGTTTCTGGTGCATTCGGAATCCGAAGATAGCCCTTACGTGGCGGCGAGACCGTTCAGGGTGAATGCCGGTGCCGTCTACGCTTATGTGCTGGTTGGTGAGAAGACGCGGTATCTATCGGAGTTGACGTCCGGGGATGAAGTGCTGGTGGTGAATTCGGAAGGCGGCATGAGAAAAGCGGTGGTCGGCAGGGTGAAGATAGAGAAGCGTCCTCTTATGCTCGTGGAAGCGGAGGTAGAAACAGGCGGAGGCGAGCGGAGGAAGTGCAGTATTATACTTCAGAATGCCGAGACGATCAAGTTGATGGGTAAGAAGCGACCGATTTCCGTGGTTGAGTTGAAGGAGGGCGATGAAGTGCTGGTTCGTATTACGGAAGAGGCGAGGCATTTCGGAATGGCAGTGGAGGAGATGGTGATAGAGAAGTAATTGCCACGGGTGCATTACCTAATTTTTAGAGAGGATAAAAAGATTTTAAACCGCCTCTTACCAAATCCTGCTTCATTTCTCCATCGGAATAAGTAGTTATTTACTATTAGAAGATAGACAAAGCTATGTGGTAAAAATAGGAGGAAAATGGAATGAGTGTGCCGAGCAAAATTCATAACAGCCAGTTGGTGAAAATCCAACCTGAGGAAAGGTTAGCCGCCACCTCAGAACTGAACCTTGCATCCCGTCTGGTAACAGGCTGTGGTGAAGCCAGGATGATGATAAACCTGGTGGAGCGAGGACCTCTGGGTTCAGGAGAGACTGCGGGGACACTTCCTCCAGACCCAGTGCTGGAATACGGATGTTAACAAAACCAATGTCTCAAAGCGTGGGTCAAACCAGTGCATCTGAAACAGATAGTCGTGGGTCAGACGAAGTCTGTAGCAGGTGTACAGGGAAGGGCTCACTGCGAGCTGAGAGGCACCTGAACTTGAAGCCGTACTGTGGGAAAACCCGAAGTACGGAATTTTAGAGTGGGCGCTGGAAACAGGGCTATGGCTGATCTAAACGGGCACGAAGCTGGAAACGGCGGATACAGGCAACGAGAGCCTAAGGCTACTGCGCCAGTGCTCTACTCGACAGGTTGTTCGATTCACCAAGCTTCTCTTCCAAAGAGGTTCTTGATGTGAGAACGGGTTCATGCTTCTACCACTAGAGAAAATTAGATTGTGCCCGGGTAAATTGTAAACAAAGAGAAATTGGCTGTCACGCAGAAAAGTTATTCCTCATGAGAGATAAGCAGCTAAACTCTTCAGATTTAGGAATAAGTAGGGGGGGGGGAAAAGGAAAAAGGTAGATGTCTAGCACCTACTTCTCCATCCACATTTCGACATACTTGCATTCAAACAGTGCACCGTAGTCGCTGACTCCAGGATCATAGTCCCCTATAAACCCTGTGGCAGTAGCCTCTCTGAACTTTGAATTTTCACTGTTCTTACTCATAAAG
>JBAQFZ010000138.1:0-14995 GCA_049287525.1 Halobacteriota archaeon
TACTGCTTAATTCGCTGACTATTTTTGCTCCGTATGGTTTATCTGCTAAAAATGTTCATTATGTTTAACAAGAGCGCTAAAAAGCGCTTCTTTTCCCAACATCAGTGGAAAGTATTCGGAGATACTGATGAGTCATCTTTATATAAAATATGCTTCATATTGAGTGTGGCTCCCACAAGTTTTAATGAAAATAGGGTTATGTTATTTATGTGAGGAAACTACTCTGGATTTTAGAGTTAGATGTATATAGTAATAAGAGGGAATGGAGATGGAGGAAGCAAAAACAAAATTGGGGCTTGAAGAGCTTATAAAAAGTGCACAGGAACAACCAGGTATTGCAGATCTGATGTTTGTCTATGGTCAATATGATGAAATGTTGCAGAAAAGTCGTGAATATCTAGAGGGAGTTAAACCAAAGGTTATTATTTCGGCCAGTTCCAATTCATCATAAATACAGAGGTCATTTTATGCCCACATGGGGAGAAATTCTTACTGAGTTGAAGCAAACGGAAGAAAAAGGAGTGAAACCACCGTTTGATACAGTTCGGCGGAAATACTTAGTTACAACCTACGAAAAGACTGGGCGCAACACTATACTTTATGCAACAAAGTGGACTCAAGCAGGTGATATCGATCCAGAACTTCTTAGTATTACGGATGAAGACATTCAAGGATTAATGGAAGTTATCCACGGTCTAAAAGGTCCAAATCTTGATTTAATTGTTCATAGCCCCGGAGGTTCTCCCGAAGCAACTGAAGCACTTGTTTCAGATCTTAGGACAAAATTTAGTGATATCCGTGTGATTATCCCGCAATCCGCAATGTCAGCAGCAACAATGCTTGCCTGTGCATCGAACAGAATCGTTATGGGAAAACATTCGTTTATTAGCCCGATAGACCCTCAATTGATACTTCATACTCAAGTTGGAGTTCAAGCTGTTCCAGCACAAGCTATATTAGACCAATTTGAATTAGCAAAGTCTGAATGTGAGGATCCAAAGAAGCTAGGTTCATGGCTTCCAATTCTAAGTCAATATGGCCCAGCATTATTAATCCAATGTCGTAATGCTTTGGATCTATCCAAAAAATTGGTTTCTGAATGGCTAGAAGCATATATGTTTGCTGGAAGAGATGATGCAAAAGGGGTTTCATCAAAAATCGCTACCAAACTTACAGATCATAAAGAGTTTAAGAGCCATGGACGTCACGTAAATCGAGACCAAGCAAAAGAAATAGGTTTAATTATTGATGGTCTTGAAGAAGACCAAGAATTCCAAGACCTTATCCTGTCGGTTTTTCACGCAACAACTCATACTTTTAACGGAACAAATGCAGTAAAGATTATCGAAAATCATAATGGAAAAGCATTTATTAAACAACAACAAAGGATTTTAATTCAGCAAGGACCTCCTTCACCTAAACCGCCTGCTGAGCTTCAAGAATAATGATTTATCCTGCGGCTCCCGTGGATGCACCCTATTTCATTGCGGGGTGGAGAGGTTGATACCATGAAAAATATAATTCCCCGAAGCACATATTAGTGGTTTGTTGTGTCGGAGGGTAAGCCGTTAAGCCCCATGGTCGTGAGAGACCCAGAGGTTGATTGCCGCCCTATTTACGACCCGGCATAATGGGCTACGAGCCCGGATAGGTGGATGTCGAAAATACACGACCCAACAACAAACAAAAAGGGGGAGAAAAAAAATGTATATTGGCATCGACTGCGAAGCATTTTGATCAAACTTTTCTAAAGTTTGTTGCATAAGGAAGTATGTTATGCAACTACCCTTGACAAAGAAGGGGAAGTTGTAGATAGAAGAGAGTTCAAGAACGAGAGAGAAGAATGGGAGAAGTTTGTTGAGGGGATACCGAGGGATTCAAAGGTGGCAATAGAGGCATGTTCCTACTGGTATCCTGTGTGCGACTTTCTTGAAGAGCGAGGTATAGAGATGGTGTTGTCACACCCAAGCAAGACGCGGATAATCGCAGATGGAAAGATAAAGACGGACAAGATAGACAGTAAGTGGAAGGGCTCAATACATCGCGGAGTATTTTGATATAAGCAAGATTTAACGCATCATTTGTGATGCGTTGTGGATATTGAGGAACAGAAGAGGATTGAAGCTGTAAATCGGTATCTCAAGGGTGACAAACCAGCAAATATTTACAGAGAGATGAATAGGTCAGAGACATGGCTCTTTAAGTGGGTGAATAGATTGAAAACAGGCGATGAGGAGTGGTATAAATCCCACTCAAAAGCGCCCAAAAACCACGGGAGGGAGACATGCAAAGAGATTGAAAGAGCGGTTGTAAGCATCAGAAAAACTCTGATGGAGGGTAACGAGAACGAGTCAAAGTATCTCGGCGTAGGTGCGGATGCAATTCAGTATAGGATGGACAAGCTCGTTTTTTCGAAGGATGAGATACCCTCGGTATCAACGATAAAGCGGATTGTGAAGAAGCATGGTCTGAAAGTGAATAAGCGGGAGCGTTATAAACGAGTGAAATCCAAAAAGCGATACACGATTTTGAATCCCACACAGATCGATGAAATTTCTTATCCCGTATTGGCGTGATAATCCGATTCCCAGATATTTACAGGTTGATAACGGGATGTACTTCATCGGGGACTTTAAATATCCACGCAAATTTAGTCGTTTTATAAGATTCTGCCTGTATGTTGGTATTGGAGCGGGTTTCATAAATCCTAAGAGCCCCTGGATGAACGGGAGCATCGAGAACTTCAATGGATGGTTTGAGGAGAAGTTCTGGGAGAAAGAAACATTCACAAGTCGGGAAGACATGCGTGCCAAATCAACGCATTTTGTTGGGCAATACAACGACCTTAGTACATGGAAGAATAGAAATAAACCGTTAGAGCGGATAAAGCGAAAGCTGGAGGTCTATTATCGTGCTAAAGACCAGGATACCCCTGTATTGATAAAAGAATTTGAGTACGGGCTAAATGAGGTGGTCATACCTCTTAGACAGGATATTTGGAAGACCTAGACACTAAGCGATGTAATGAGCCTTTTCACTTACTTACTTACTTACTTATCTCGCTTACTCTGTTTCTATGCCTGGCTCGTTCTTCTTCTTGTTTAGTACCGTTTTTCTCATATACCACGAGAGCTTCATGCCTATAAGAGACATGACAACTGCACCGAGTAGCGAGAAGAAAAGGACCTGGTAGCCCATGGGATAATTGCCCTCACTCAATAAGATGATACTCTTGCTACCGCCCCAGAGAATCAACCCTGAACCAATTATAGAGAATAATATAGCCCAATGCCCGACTATTTTCCCACCTTCCAGGAGTAGTTGCATCATTTTTCCAATCAGAGGAGCGAGTGCTGCCCCTACATACCACCATATCGCATACTCGATGAAGACTATACCCCACAAGATACTGCTTTCTATTACCTGGCTCCTGTGTATGTAATAATAACTGCCCGTTATGCCCTGGAATGTGCCTGCTATGAACAATACAATTGCACCGATGTACGTGACGAAAGAGATTCTGCCGCTGTACAATGACTGCCGCATAGCCTCTGCACAGTCCATCAATATATTCTCATGCCCTATACCCTTGAGCAGTATGTAAAGACCTGTAAAAGCCAGTATTAAACCCACACCCTTATCAGAAATATCAAACAGAAAAGAAATAGCTAACAGGAACAGAACAAGACCTAGGGGCGGCAAGAAAGTGCGAGAAAATTTGGGGTCCTCGAATAATTTCTTTATCACATAAAAAGTGCTTTCTAATGGCTCACTCTGCTTCACCACCACTCTGCTCACCGAATCTATCTTTATCCTTGACTGGATGAGCGGAATAATCCTTTCGTCCTCAGCGCCATCAGTCACAATAATCGCCGAATCCGCTCTGGAGCTAGTCAGAACCATATCCAGTTCTTTACCTATTTTCCTGTCAGACTCGACTCCAACATCCTTATCGCCGGTAACCAATGCGATTTCAACCACTCCGCCCTCTTCACTTGCGCTCAGCTTATCATATATCCTGACCGCTTCAAAAATCGCATTTACATCCGAATCTTCCGGATCCGCCAGTGCCAGTTTGGTAGCTGCTGATATACTCGCATCCCTACCAACAATTGGCGTCTTTAAACCTGCTTTCTCCCCGATGTCATTATCCCGGTCTACACAAAGGACGAGCGTTCTGGTGTCCATCAAATCAATCATCTATCTTATCCCTCTATTCATAGTTCAAACTATATATACTTTGTTGCACATTAAATATACTATACTGTGCCTCATCAGAAGTGCGACAATTTCAACTGTCGCGCAATGCACTCTTCTCCTGGTATTTCCACTGGATATTTCCCTGTCAAACAGCCAAGACAAAGATTATTCGCTTCTATACCCACAGCATCTATCAAACCGTCCAAACTGAGATACCCGATAGAATCGGCGTTTAAAAACTTACGAATCTCCTCCATGCTCCTATTAGACGCCAATAACTCTTCCCTCGTTGGCGTATCAATCCCAAGGTAGCAGGGTGCTATTATCGGAGGACTCCCTACACGCAAATGCACACCTTTCGCGCCTTTATTCTTCAAGAAGTCCAGTATTCGCCTGGAGGTTGTCCCTCTCACAATGCTGTCGTCCACCAGAACGACTCTTTTTCCTTCTACATTAGTCCGCACCACATTTAATTTCAGCCTCACTGCGGTATCTCTTGAACTTTTCTCCGGCATGATAAACGTACGTCCCACATACCTGTTCTTTATAAACCCTTCTACATAATCGAGCTCTGACCGCTTCGCATAGCCGATAGCAAATGTAATGCCCGAATCCGGTACAGGAGATACCAGATCCGCTTCTACTCCTTGCTCCTCTGCCAATCTCTCCCCTATCTTCAGCCTCACGTCGTACACCAGCCTTCCATCCATTACCGAATCTGGTCTCGCGAAATAGATGTATTCAAATACGCAATGAGCGGTGTTTATCCCTCTGCATATCTGATGACTCTCAAAATCGCCCTCTGCCCGCAAGCGTTGTGTGGGATTAAACATCAACACCTCACCCGGCCTTACATCCCGTATTAACTTACCGTCTAACATGTCTATCGCAGTGCTTTCCGATGCTATTATATAACCTTTACCACCGTTGCCGTCACTTATATCGCCGAGACACAGTGGTTTAATGCCATAAGGGTCCCTAACCGCAATTAACGTATTATCCAAGAGAATGACCAGTGAATACGACCCGATAACTCGTTTCATCATGTTCCTGACCGCATCTATCGGATCATGCCGCAACATGTCCTTCACGAGTAAATGCGCTATCACCTCTGTATCCGTATCAGAATGAAAAACCCTGCCTTCTCGTTGCAACTCGCGCTTTAACTCCTTGATATTGACAAGATTGCCGTTATGCGCTATTGCTATCTTACCATTACGGTAATTCACGAGCAGAGGCTCGGCATTTTCTTCCTTTGACGCACCAGTAGTAGAATATCTGACATGCCCTATACCCACATTACCTTTTAACGATTCTAACCGAGGAGTAGAGAAGACCTCGTAAACAAAGCCCATTCCTTTCAGCAGTGATATATCCACGTTTCTTGCTTCGTTTACTTTCCTGCTGCTCACGGCGATACCCGCAGATTCCTGACCACGATGCTGCAGCGTATAAAGCGCATAAAAGATAGGTAATGCTGCATTCCCTTCGTCTAATGCTATGCCCACTATACCACAGCTTTCTCTCTTGCTCATTGGAATATTTAGATGTATGCCCAATAATTTCTTTGTACCTGCTTTATCTCTTCCACCCGTTTCCTCACCTTCTCTTGTGCTCCCTCTTCCTTCTTATCGTTCCGTTCGCCAGTCGAGAACAGGGCTTCAAATACCGATGAAACCGATTCTGCCAGTGCATTCAAATTATAACCTCCTTCTAATGCAATTACCACCTTGCCATTGCTATTCTCCGCCGCTATCTCCTTTATCACCTCTGCGAATAATCCAAAGCCATGCGAGGTCACGTTCATGGATGCTAAAGGGTCGGCGATATGCGCATCGAATCCCGCGGATACCAGCACAAATTCTGGTTTGAAGTTCGTGGCTATCGGCACTAAAATATGCTCCAGCACGTATAAATAGCCAGTATCGTCAGTCCCTGCGTGCAGCGGTACATTTACCGTGAACCCTTCCCCGTCCCCTTTACCTACCTCATCCAGCCAGCCAGTGCCGGGATAGTACGGATACTGGTGCATAGAGAAATACAACACAGAAGGGTCATCGAAGAAGACTTCCTGCGTGCCATTTCCGTGGTGCACGTCCCAATCAACGATTAAAATGCGTCTGACTCCATGATTCCGCTTTAAATGTTGCGCAGCAATCGCTATATTGTTGTATATACAGAAACCCATACCTTTATTCGACGTGGCGTGATGCCCTGGCGGGCGTATTAACGCAAAGACGTACTTCAACTTATCCGCCATCACTGCGTCAACCGCGTTTAGCACACCGCCTGCGGCAAGCAACGCGACTTCGCAACTATCCCGACATACCGGCGTATCGGGGTCGAGCATGCCACCGCCTCTCGCGCATATCGAATCCAGACGTAAGATATGGGCATCACGATGAACATAGCCTATTTGCGCTCTTGTCGCTTTTGACGGTGTAATTCTTTTCAGCTTTTCTGTGATCCCTGCACCTTCGAGCTTTTGCATTATGGCTATCAACCGTTCCGCACGCTCTGGATGAGCAGCTCCTGTGTCATGCTTCTGATAATCCGGGTGATAGACAAGTCCCGTGACGGTCCGTACGGCATCCACATGTAAACTTCTGCTCTTTCTTCTTTTATCTTCATCACTTTTATTATAACTTATCATTATCCGATTAACTAACTGTACACTTGACTTTCGCCATTATATAAATTAAGCTATTTTTTATATGTTACAAATAATAACACTCCCTCGCGGTAGGGAATCATGGGCCCGTGGCTTAGCATGGATAAAGCACCGGCCTTCTAAGCCGGGAATCGCGGGTTCAAATCCCGCCGGGTCCGCTTTATATGAATAACCGGGAAGAATGCCGTTAGCCAAAAAAGAGAACCAAGAGAACCTCGAAGCTGAGTGGATAGAGCGCGCAGCGCGGGAAATCGCAGATACATTAAAGAACCTCCGGGTCAATGAGATCGTAGAAATCATTGATTTTTATGAAGCGAGCATTAACGACCCTGCTTCGATGCACATGCCGCTCGAGCCGCCAGAAGAAGGACGGATAAAACGTCTTGCCGGTAAAAATCAACTTAAGAGCATCATTTTGCTAAAGACCCGCGCACTTATCTTCTCACCCTCTATTTTAGCACCTGCCTCTGGTTCTTTGGACTACGGAACCGCGATGCACCGCAAATTCTTCATCAATGGCTTGTGGTTCTCCATCATTTCGTTGAACGAGGCGTACATTGAATCCGCAACCGAGCCCATGCTTAGATACATGCTCGAACATGAACTTGCCCAGGGCAAAATCTACAAAGAGCTGGTAGCACATAGCATTAAACGTCTTGACTCGTATATGAAGCGGATTGTCCATGAAGAAGCGAAGGTAAAAGCGATACGCCGATCTACCATCTCTGCCGATGACCTTGAACGGGAGCGATTGCTTATTCTCGACCTCGCATCAAAACATCCGCTGGTTCCTCCTCATTTCGCATCTGTATCGCTCTATAAATATCTGGAGGCGCATTGGGAGGACGTGAAGCAGTTCGGGCTCGAAAGCCAGGGCGAAATAGAAGAAGAACTGGCAACTGCTAATGTCGCTGCGCGAATGCAATCTTCTCGCAATTCCTTTGAAGCGTTTCTAAAAGCGTTGAAAAGAGAGCTAACCATGACCGGAGCAGAGTATGGGATTGAAATTGTGTAGCGATTTATAAAAAATTGCTTTTATCTCCTGGAGAAGCTCTTCTTTATAACCATAAAATGCTACGAATAACTTTTTTGGGTACAGGGGGCTCGATGCCAACGCCGAACCGGAATCCTTCTGCCATAGCAGTGAGTCGGGAAGGTGAGTTGATGCTCTTCGATTGCGGCGAGGGGGCACAGCGACAGATGATGCGAGCAAAGACGGGGATGGCGATAAGTTCTATTTTCATCACGCATTTTCATGCAGACCACGTGCTTGGTATTCCGGGTCTGCTGCAGACGATGGCGTTGCATGGTCGTAAGGAACCACTGGAAATATACGGTCCGAATCACGTGGATAAATTCCTTTACCATCTTCTATCGTTGGGTTATGTAGGCAAGGGCTTTGAGGTGAAAGCGATTGAACTAAAACCCGGTGATGTGGTGGCAAGGCCGAAATATAAGATAAGCGCGATAAAAACTGAGCACAATGTCGTAAGCATAGGCTATGTGTTAGAAGAAGATATACGACCAGGTAGATTCAACAGAGAAAGAGCAATTGAGCTTGGCATAAAACCAGGCCCTTTATTCTCTAAGCTGCAATCCGGGCATTCTATCACGGTAGATGGTGAAGAAATAAGACCTGAACAAGTCCTGGGACCGCCGAGACACGGTAGGAAGATTGTGTACACCGGCGATACAAGACCGTGTGAGAGCGTGATAGAAGCGAGCAGAGATGCCGACTTATTGATACATGATGCTTCTATGTCCGAGGAGACACAGGAATATGCGATTGACTACATGCATTCAACTGCTTTAGAAGCTGCGGAGGTTGCAAAGAAAGCGGCGGTAAGGAAGCTTATCTTAACGCATATCAGTGCGAGGCATTCTGACCTGGCTAGTGCAAACAAGTTGGAAGAAGAGGCGAAACGTGTGTTTGAGAATAGCGAGGTGGCAAGGGAGTTGATGACGATAGAAGTGCCGTATAGCGAATAACTAATTTCTTTTTTTCTTCTTACTTTATGGAGGTTTGTTGTGATTAATAACCGGAGCAAATGAGAGTAATACTCCACGTGGACATGGACAGTTTCTTTTCGGCTGTTGAAATGCGAGAGCATCCTCTACTGAAAGGTTTACCTGTGGTGGTGGGCGGGAAAATAACCGAAGAAGAATCTATGGATATTAAAGAGATACGAGGAGTCGTGAGCACGTGCTCATACGAAGCGAGAGAATACGGTATTCATTCGGCAATGGCGCTCTCAAAGGCATACGAACTTTGCCCGGCTGCTAAGTTTCTACCGGTAAATATGGCGTTATACAAACGCGTGTCAGAAGAGATAATGGCTATTTTACGTGAACATGCGGATAAATTAGAGCAGGTGAGTATAGACGAGGCGTTTCTCGACATCAGCACACGCGTGAACGATTGGCATGAAGCGAGGGATTATGCGTTGATGATCAAGAATGAGATATTAACGATTATGGACTTAACGTGCTCTGTTGGTGTCGCGCCGAATAAGACGATCGCAAAGATAGCATCAGACTTCGTAAAACCAGATGGTCTTACGGTGGTCGAGGAAGGACGAGTGATGGACTTCTTAGCACCGTTAGAGGTGAATAAAATACCGGGTGTTGGACCCAAAACAGCGGAAATGCTTAAGAAGATGGGTATAGAAACTATAAGACAACTTGCGAGCTGTGATCTGCATGCACTACGTGAAAAACTGGGTAAATATGGCAATAAGCTCCATATGCTTGCAAACGGGATTGACGAAAGAGAGGTGGAAGAGGAAAGGGAACAGAAGTCTTTGAGCAGGGAAAGAACCTTCGCCGAGGATACGAATGAGGCATCCGTCTTGAATACCTGTATGGATGAATTAGCAGAAGGGGTTTACCATGCGGTAACGAAAGAAGGATTTGTGTTTAAGACGGTTGGGATAAAGGTAAAGTTTGAAGACTTCACGGTACTAACAAGGGCTAAGTCCATGAGAACGTGCCATTCCGACCTTAACACGATTAAGCGAATAGCAAAGGAGTTGATGATGACTAAAGTTGGGTTCCGGGATAAAAGAATACGGCTCGTGGGTGTTCGCGTCTCCAATTTGACACTACTGGATGATAAGCAGATGCGGCTTCTGCAGAGCAGACAGACCCCGGTGTAATTGCTCAGGAACGGAAATAAATAAATAAATAAATAAATAAATACTCACATGATGCAACTGTATGTTTACGATGCCGGGCAGTGCGACCCGAAGAAGTGCACGGCGAAGAGATTAGAACGCGCAGGAGTGATAAAATCGGTAAAAAGACTGCGAAAGATACCATATAACACGATTCTGTTGGTTCCTACGGTGAAAAAGGCACTATCTCCCGCGGATACTGCGAAGAGCATAACCGTACTTGATTGCTCGTGGCGCGAAATATCCAATTTTGATAATTCTTTGCGGAAGCTGGCAGTGAAAAAGCGGGCTTTACCCTATTTAATCGCAGCAAATCCTGTGAACTACGGCAGACCTTTTATTCTGAGCTCGGTTGAGGCTTTTGCCACTTCCCTCTTCATTCTCGGGGAGCAGGAGCAATCACGCTCTATACTGGGCAAGTTCAAGTGGGGGAACGAGTTTTTACGGTTGAATGAGGAGCGGTTGCGTGCGTATTCTAAAGCAAAAGACAGTAGAGAGATAGTAGAGATACAGCGCGGGTTCATGGACATCGGGAAGAAAGAGAAAGCGGGTGAATTTAAATAGTCAGTTAATCTATATATATATTAGTTAAGAAGATGGGCGTCTGTTGTGCTGTTGATGTGGACTATACCGGCGAGAAACGTCACGCAATAAAACTGGGAAAAAAGGATGCGCAGGCAATCGTCACGCTTTACATGGAGGTATGGCCTAAGGCATATGATTATCCGAAGGAATGGCGCGAGAAGAGGGTGATTAGCGAGGAGGAAGTGAAGAAGGAGATGGACTCCGGTTATTTCTTCTTCGGTGTTTATATAGCTGGTAAATTAGCAGGTGCGTATAAAGCGTCCATAACAGAGCGTGGTGCGTTCGGCGAACAACAGGCGGTTCTACCTGAATATCGCGACCAGAGTGTAGCTTCTGCAATGTATGAGCAGTTTTATGAGTTCGCAAAGGCGAATAAGTGTAAGGTGAATTACGTGAATATATTAGCGGGAAATGTACCCTGCGAGCAAGCAATGAAGAAGTTCAATTTTTACAGGACTGGAGAACCCTGGGAGCAGAGTAAGGGGATGCTCGTTCAGACATACGAGCGAAAGGTGGAAGAAGAGGAATAGGACGCTTAATTGAGATAGATAGATAGATAGCACCCGAGTTAGAGTACGGTTGAGAAGTACTCCTTGACTGTTATCAGCGGTTTACCACGGGTGATAATGTTATATGCCCTCCAGAGATAGGGAGGAGGGCGAACCAATAACTCTTCAAGACTAATATCGCTATCAAGGTAGCCAACATCCAGGATTTCTCTACGAGCTTCAATTCGGTACTTCTGCATAATCTTGCCAATCGGGATGTCTGCTCTCATCAGGTCGGCTTCGAATGCCGGCTCTAACCTTGATAGCGGTGTGTAAGACCTTGCGTATAGGAGAGGCTCAGACTTTCTTCTAACGATTAGTATATCACGCTCGTTTACTGGTTCTCCAACAGTTACCTCAAGTGGACCGGCAGCAGCCGGCGGGCAGGGAACCACGGATTGCGTAACCGTGCGAAGCGCAACTTCACAACATGAGATTAACTCCAGAAGTTCTGTCATGGAACCGTCGTGACCCAAAAGCACCCTATGGATTGGTTGTAGCCCATGAATCCTGCTCAACGCCCAAATCTTCTCGGTCGAGACGTTTACATGCCTCTTGTTATCGTCTTTTTTCATTGCATACATATAAAGTATAACTAACTCCTTCTATTTAAGACACGGATTTACACGGATTATTTCTTTTTTTGCTGGGCTGGCTGGCAGCGCTATTTTTAACGGCATTGCTTGACCGTATGCAATTACAGCAGGAATATGCCTATAAGCGCCACGGGTATCAGGATCATCCCGGTGAATGCGTCTTTCGTTATTGCACGCAGCCCTCCCGGGGTTCTCCCGCCGCCCCGGAGCATTAAAATTAAACTCTTAGCGGTGTAGAACACGGGAAAGGCTAAAAGCAGGAGGGTATAGTAGGGGACACCGAGCCATAGCAGAGGAATGAAGGACATCCAGGAGCAGACAGTCAGAGGGTAGTATAGTTTTGCTGTTCGCTCCTTACCCAATCGAATAGCAAGATTCTTGCGGTTTATCACATTGTCCAACTCGAAATCCGGTAGTTCTCTCGTCAATTTCAACTTGAATGCGTCTATCATCCAGGGTAGGGCAACGACAGTCGGGAGCCAACTCTCTTGAGACGTTTGCAGGTAATAACCACTGAAGACCGTCAACCATGCCACTCCTACCGTCAGTGCTAACTCACCCCAGCCGTGATAAGAGAACCGTGGTCCCTTTGAATATGAATATGCGATGAACATTCCGAAAAGCCCGAGCGGCATCGTTAACGGTCCCGTGTGGAGCGGCAACCATAACAGCACACTTAAAGGTAATGCAGCCAGTACACAGAGATAAGCGCCCGTTACCGCATGGTTCACCGTTATTTTACCGCGTTCCAGTGCATTGAACCGTCCACTGACCGCGGTGGAATGAAGCGCGCTTGTTCTCTCTGCGATAAAATCAATCCCGGTTTGCTTTAAATCGGTATATACACTGCACGCATTGAGTACGAAGCAGAAATTAGTTAACAGGAATACCGCAAGCAAGGACACCGCGAGCACCGGCACATCAATAGGATAACTATCATGCCTGGCTAAGACTACGCCTAAAAGGAACGGAATCATAGTGGTAGTAAATTTGGGGTATCCCGATAGCTCCACCCAGCCGGATAATGTATTAATATTAATATTCATTCTCGTCCATCCATATCTCAGTTATTTTTATCTTAATATGGAATATCTTTAATAATGAAATGATAACAATAGCATTAGCAGGAAAACCGAACTCGGGTAAGTCCACCTTTTTCAAGGCGGTTACACTCGCAGATGTAGAAATCGCCTCTTATCCGTTCACAACGATCACACCGAATGTAGGAATAGCATACGTGCGGAGGAACTGTCCATGTAAAGACCCGGAGCTTCAGTTGGCGGCAGAGTGTGGCAATTGCATTGACGGTCTTCGCTTCCTGCCCGTGGAAGTAATAGATGTTGCGGGACTGGTTAGAGGTGCGCACGAGGGAAAAGGTCTGGGTAACGAATTCCTGGACGAACTCCGGCAGGCAGAGGCGATAATACATGTCGTGGATGCTTCGGGTGCGACTGATGCCGATGGCAATGTGGTGGAACGAGGGAGTCATGACCCACGTGAAGATGTGGTATTCTTCAAAGAGGAGTTGAATCTGTGGGTTTACGGTATTTTAAGCCGTGGTTGGCGCAAGCTGGAGCGTAAGGTGGAATTAGAAGGTACGAAAATCGAACGGTTGCTTGCTGAACAATTAGCCGGCGTGGGCGTGACGGAAGAGCAAATAAAGAGTGCTATACGCAAATCCGGCATCCAGGACAGAACTAGCGTGAAGTTATGGACTGAAGAAGACCTGAAGAAATTAGCCGATCATATAGTAATGAGAAGTAAAAGGATGATTATTGCTGCGAACAAAGTAGATATTGCGCCTGTTGAGAACATAAAGAAGCTGAAGGCGCTTGAAAGTACGGGCAATGGTGATGAACTGGTAATACCCTGTTCCGCAGTCGCGGAGCTTGCATTGAGAACGGCATCACAGAGCAACCTTATAAAATATCTGCCGGGCGATACCGATTTTGTGGTTTCGTCTGAACTTACGGATAAACAAAGAAACGGTCTGGAGCGGATAAGGGCAGTAATTCATGCTCATCGCGGCACGGGCGTCCATGAAATTTTAAACCGGGTGGTGTTTGACCTGCTGGACTATGTGGTGGTGTATCCAGTGGAGGATGAGCATAAGTTCAGTGATTCTGCGGGTCGTGTTCTACCAGATGCGTTCCTTTTGAAATCCGGAAGTACCACCAGGGACCTGGCTTTCTCGGTTCATTCAGACATCGGTAATAGCTTCCTTTATGCGATAGACGCAAGGACGAAACGAAGGCTGGGAGAGAGGTACACATTGCGGAATAATGATATAATAAAGGTGGTGTATACGCGGTAAGAAAAAAATATACTCCAGGTTGGTGATACGAGAAGTCGCAATCTTCTTAAAACATGAAGCGAGCCCCGATTTGCATCCTTTATTCTTTAGTCACCCTACCCGCCTCTTGCAGATATTTAGTTCCACTTCATAGGTGTTCGGATAAGGGATTGTGAATCCAACTCATGATACCTTTTGTATAGTATAAAGCACAGCAACCTGGTCGTGTTTTGGGTGACAAGTTGAAGCGTTTTAAGGATCTGGTTATCTCGGACAGCACGATTATCAGGTTGCATGAATCCCTTGCAAAGATATGGCCTGCTGCAAGATCGAAGAGAATCGCTGCCGGTGTTAAAGTCTCCTGTATCGTTAGTGCTGTTGCCAACAGCCCTAAATCAGTAATGATATACCTCGAAAGGACTTCAGAGGCTAAAATACTTCGATTGGGCTCCTGGCTCAAGAACTGTATCCTGCTCATCGATCTCGGATACTTCAAGTACCTCTTCTTTGACAGAATCGACCGTTATGGCGGCTATTTCGTCAGCAGGCTGAAAGGAAACGCGAATCCTTTGATCGTCGGCGTCAACAGGAAATGGCGAGGGAACTCGGTGGATGTCGTGGGGAAGAGATTGCGGGATGTACTTCCAGTCTTGAAGCGGGAGGTTCTGGATGCAGAAGTGGAGGTCACATTCAAGCGTAGAAAGTATAAGGGGAAGCAAAGCACGGTGAACAGGCAATTCCGGATAGTATGTGTCTTCAATACAGAATCTGGAAAATATCATACCTATTTGACTAATATTCCAGCAGACCGATTATTAACCGAGGTGCTGGAATGCATGGGGCTTAAACTGGATATGCTTACTTTGTACAACATTTACCTTGGCCAGGGATGCGATCCAAATGTCAACCGAGAGAGGTTGATGGAACGA
>JBAQFZ010000139.1:0-15947 GCA_049287525.1 Halobacteriota archaeon
CTCACCCTCTCATACTCCTCGTAAACCGCCTCTATTTGCGAAAACAACTCTAAAAACTGCTCCACTGGTAGACCGCTAAGTAATTGAATTAGCGTTAGGTTTTCCCATATTTCTTTTTCTCCTATCACCCTTCATCACCTTATTTTCCCATCGGTAATGCACCTTATTAAAGTTTATTCTGCAACAACTTCCATGAAACACAGAGCAGCAGAGTTGCTTCAAATGCCGCTATCCATGCTTCGAAAAGCCCTTCCCTTGACCGTCCGTTCACTGCGGAGTTAAAGGTTATTTACTACATATAAAGGTTCTAAGCGGTCCGAAATAATAAACATCGCATGCGCCCAAACGAGCGGACAAACCGCTTTTTGCCACTCGTTTTCAAATATCTGCTCCGGAATGTAAGGCTGGTCTAAACGGTTCAAAACCCAGTCGTGGTATTTCTTCGCCTTCTCACGCTCCCTTCTCAGCGTGTAATATATAGCAATCCAGAAATTAAGCAGAGGCCATGCACCTGCCCCTTTACTCCTCAACTTACCATCTTGCATCCACCCGTCATAAACGTCCTTCTCGTATCTATGAACGCCACCATTCTCCACTATTCTCTTCTCCATCACGTTTACTGTATTCACCATCCGTGTGTCATCCACACTGCATATCTCAAACGGGTATACTAACCCGAGCAGAGAAGCATCAACATTAGAGTCGTTTATCTTACCAAAAGTTCTCAAAAAATATCCGCTATAATATCTCTTTGGTAAAGCTGTCTTATAAGCCCTTACAGGGCTTGCGGGGTCGTGGGGCGGAGCCCCCGAGAAAGAAAGGTTTTTTATCGTCTCTTCCTGCTCCTGCGCACATCTCAGCCATTTATTAGTTCTATCTCCGTTCTTCTTCAGTTCTGCCATCAGCGCATCAGCACATCTAAGCCCTTTCGCACACGCAGCTAACGAATAAGTATGATTATCCTCGAGGTCAGGAAACGTGGACCTCTCTTCCCATAAGTCATAGGTTTGCAGAACGAAATGGTCCCTGCTCCAGAGTTTACATATGCCATCTGCTGCTTTCTCTATCAGGTCTTTGAACTCAGCAGCCTCTTCTGGTCTTTCTTGATAGTGGTACCAGACAGCCCACAATAAAGTGCCCGTCTGGTCTGGCTGGAATTGTCCACCTGCTTTTGCACCGTTGGTGTGATATGTCTGATAGAAAACACCATCCCGGTCAAATCCTTCTGCCCTCTCCAAACACC
The DNA here is from genome assembly GCA_049287525.1 of Halobacteriota archaeon. GTDB lineage: Archaea > Halobacteriota > Syntropharchaeia > Alkanophagales > Methanospirareceae > QENJ01. The sequence goes on from JBAQFZ010000139.1 coordinate 1,244, forward strand.
ACCGGAAAAAGTCTTCCTGAATTCCTATGCCAAGGATGTCTGCCGCTACGCATATATATGATGCGTCTCTTATCCATACGTAGCGATAAGACGAAACATCTCGTGGATGATAATTCTTATCGGTATTGGCAGCAACGATTGCGCCGTTTTCTACTGACGAATCTTTTAATATTCTTTTCGTGGCTTCTATTAAAGCTTCTTTTGTGATCATTTCTATCGAACTTTATCTAATCTAATGTTCGCTCTTATAAAAAAAATACTTGAACCTTTGAGAGTCAGTGAGAAGAAAGCTTTTACCAAAGAACAGTATACTTTTTTTTATACGATGGAAAAGGAGCGCTTAATAGACAATTACGGCAGAGAAATAAGAAGTTTACGGTTCTCTATTACAAATCGCTGCAACTTGAACTGTATCTACTGTCATGCAGAAGGTGAGAACGTGGACGTGGGACGACAGAAAGAACTTATCCGTGCTGAACTTGTAATAGCAATAGCGCGCGTTGCTTCGGCTCATTTTGAGATACGGGAGGTGAAATTTTCGGGTGGTGAGCCATTAATGCGAGCTGACCTCGCGGACATCGTGCGAGGTATAAAGGATTTTGAAGACGAGATTTCTGTAACTACGAACGGCACGTTACTGAGCCGTTATGCGGCTGACCTCGCGGATGCGGGCATGGACCGGGTGAACGTCAGCATGGATTCGATTAAAGAAGAACGATACGATTTCATTACCGCTTCAACGGGCAATCTACCAGCGGTGATTGACGGTATATATACTGCGATAGATGCGGGTCTTACACCGCTCAAGCTGAATACGGTTCTACTGAAAGGGATAAATGAGGATGAGATATATGAGCTGATAGATTTTGTGCGTGCATGCAATAGAAGAGGCGGTGGAGGTGTGGTAATCCTGCAGTTGATCGAGTTGATTCCTTCGTTTAAGCATGCGGTGCAGAATTATAAAGCCGATTTTTTTGAGATTGAAGCAGAACTCAAATCGAGATCATCAGCGATAAAAACGAGACGGTTGCAGCACCGGAGGAAATATTTCGTGGATGGTGTGGAAGTAGAAGTTGTGCATCCGGTAGACAACACGGAGTTCTGTGCTAATTGCTCACGGTTGAGAATAACCTCAGACGGGCAGATAAAGCCGTGTTTGCTGAGGAACGATAATCTCGTCCCCATAGAGCGTGTGGACGAGGGGCACATAATAAGCAGATTGAAGTTGGCGATGAAGTACCGGGAGCCGTTCTTTCACTCTTTCTGTTGAAACGATCAAAGAAATAAATTAAAATAACTTAATAAATTAAAATAACTGTATTTGGATGTTTAGCTGCTGGGATTCAAGATGCAGGATACAGGTTTGAGGAGAAGAAAACAGAGAATAGAAAACAGAACTCTGCTTTCATGCTTCCACTTGCATCTTGTATCTTGCATCTTCACAACAGCTATACAAATACGAATAACTTAATTCTCTTGTGGTTATTTATTAAATTATGAAAGTAGAATTGGCGATATATGTGGATAAAGAGGGGATAGTAACAAACGAGTTCGTGCAGAACGTGATAGGACAAGCGATAGGGGGTGCGGTTTCCGCGTTAAAGGGTGTGAATGAGGATTGGAAGGAGATAGAGATACGAGTGACGAGGCGCTGAAAGTATTATGATCTTAGAACGGAGTTAAGGACACGCTCTATTTTGCGTCTCACCACTTCGTCCGGTATTATCTCTCCATGTTCTATCTTACGCAACAGGGATTGTTTCTCATTTATCCTCTTTGCCAGGTCTTCCTGTTTTAGTCCCGCCTTCTCCCTCGTTACCCTTACATTCATACCGTAATCCTCATCAAGCTCCTCTTCTATATCGAGGTCCATCTCTTCATATAATCGCTCCTTCGTCTCTTTGAACTGCTTTAATTTCGCCTTCTGCTTCTCCTCTACTACCACCGTTCCATACCGTGCACACGCGTTACACACCCTCAGCTTTGAGGTGCCTATTGATATGTATTGTGCCTGTACCTTTCCCCGTATCCCGGCACCACATATCTCACATTCCGTCATTTTTCTCCCGTTCATTTATATAAAGATAGTAAAGTAGTAAATTGTGGTGGTGTTAAAATGAAATCGGGCAGCGGCAGCACAGTACCGCATGGCGATGACTATTCCAGATTCCTGCAGGACCGGATGAAACAGTTGGAAGACTCGAACAGCCAGCTCCGGGAAAAGCTTGGCAAGATAGAGCGTGAATGGCGATATCACCAGGATATGCGAGTCCGATACGAGCGCGAGATAAAGAAGTTAAAGTCGGAGCTGGATAAGTTACGAAACCCTCCGTTGATTGTTGGGACGATAGAGAACATAATAGATGACAAAAAGATGATGGTACGGAGTAGTACGGGACCAAAATTCGTGGTGGGTTATTCGCAGTTTATAGACTCAAGCGAAGCCGTTCCTGGCGCGCAAGTCGGAATGAATCAGCAATCGCTGGCGGTAGTAAGCGTGCTTCCATCAGCAAAAGACCCTTTCGTGCACGGTATGGAGATGATCGAATCTCCGGATGTAGATTATAGTATGATAGGAGGGTTAGATGCGCAGATAGAGGCTATAAGGGAGGTGGTAGAGTTGCCACTGACATCGCCTGAGCGGTTTGAGCGCGTAGGCGTGGAGCCACCGAGGGGCGTCCTTTTGACTGGTTTGCCTGGTACCGGGAAGACCTTGCTTGCCAAGGCAGTGGCAAAACGTACTTCTGCTACGTTTATACGAGTCGTAGGCTCAGAATTAGTGCAGAAATATATAGGGGAAGGTGCGCGGATAGTAAGAGAGTTGTTTGCGCTTGCAAAGGAGAAGGCACCTTCTATACTGTTCATTGACGAGTTAGATGCGATTGCGGCACGTCGTGTAGAGGACGGCACTTCAGGCGAGCGGGAGGTGCAGCGGACGATGATGCAACTTTTAGCCGAGATAGATGGGTTCAATCCCCGTGGTAACGTTAGAATAATAGGGGCGACAAACCGACCTGATATTCTCGACCCGGCTTTACTCCGCCCAGGACGGTTCGACCGTATCATAGAGACGTCGATTCCTGATATTGAAGGTAGGAAAGTGATATTTGGGATACACACGTCCAGGATGAAACTGAAGAAGGACGTGAGTTTAGAGAATTTAGCGGCACTTACAGAAAATACCACAGGTGCGGATATAAAGGCAATAACAACAGAAGCGGGCATGCTGGCGGTAAAATGTAACAGGAGAGCAATAGGCATAGAAGAATTCGAGGTGGCGATAAAGAAGATACTGGGTGGTGAGCATAGAAATTACGTGAATATGAAGGAGCTGGGGGTAATGTTCGCATAAATAACCAAATTTTACAAACGATGGACTCGATGCTGAAGGAGAAGGACAGATGTATTTTGAGGGCATTACTTGATAACGGGCGGCTTTCGTATTCGGAACTCGGTCGAAGATGCGGAATAAGCCGGCAAGTCGCTTTTGAACACGTGAAGAAACTGTTGAGAGAAGGAGTAATAACGGACTTTTCTGTCCGTCTGGATGCGAATAAGCTTGGATACTCCTTCGAGGCTTATGTCCTGCTCATTGCAAAACCGGAAGAGAACCTGCGGACTGAACTCGCGGAGTTCTTACGTAGTAGCAAAAATGTGAAGAAGATACAACTCCTATTCGGCAGTTTTGATCTCTTCCTGGAACTTCTTTTTCGTAATAAGGATGAGATGACCGAATTCCTGAGGCGGCTGCACTCTTTTGGCGCGGTTGTGCGTACTGAAACGTTCATAGTGTATCAAACGATGAAGGATATAGCAGAAGACCCGTTTTTGGCGTGCTTTGGGAGTGGAGACACCTGACCTGAATTCAGAACCAGCAGTCACTTTTCCATTTGTCTCATAAGACAGATTTTAAGCCCATCCAAATCGCATTTATATCTATGCCCACCACATGCACTACCACATAAGCCCCGATAAGCGTCCCGAGTGTAGCACCCACATTCGCGAGCGCAGCTACAAGGATGACTTTAAACACCTTATTATTCATCAAATCCCGTAAAGATTCCACATACATCATGCTCTTTATGTCTTCGCGTGTGGGGTTACGCATATGCGCCTCTACCAGGCCTGCAAACCAACCCGCAGCTAAAAATGGGTTCAACGTGGTGAGCCACGCCACGAAAAATGCGGTGAGCGCAGAAAATGGATGCCCTCTTGCCACTACAACACCGGTAGCAGACAAAACGCCAGTTATTATGAACCACCAGAAAAAAGCGCGGAGAAGAAGATCAAATGAAATGCCAGAGAAAAAGAACGCTAAGAGTACGATCACAAGTGCTACACCTAATCCGACACCCAGCAGATTCTTTATACTCAGGTTAAACCTGCTACCCGGTACCGTGCACATCTCCTCCTTGGGCGGTATCAACTCCGGATGACTGAGCAGATTCTTTATCCCCGCAACATGTCCCGCACCCACTACCGCAACTATCTTCCTTTCTCCTGGGTGCGAACCGCCTTGTCCGGTCATATCAAAAGACGCAGTAGGGTTGATTGTGCTTGTAGATTGCTGTGATAGCTCCTGTAAGCTTCCGGCTATATAAGCGTCACGTTCGTCTAACAGTGCAATTGCCGCGCCAGGTGAGAAGACACGCAGCTCTTTTACCAGTTGAGTTACTACATCCTCATCTGTTATTCTATCGAGGTCTATCGCCCCTCCTTTATTTGTGAGCAGACCTTCGTCCCTGTCATCCTTCTCGTGTCCCATCTGTGAAATAGCGAAGATGATGGAGAAGAGCATTTTTAGCTTTTCCATAAACTTCATCTTTTTCCAGAATCGCTGCATCGTTATCTGGATCGGCCTGTCCACCAGTGCAATTTGACAGCCTATCGCCTCTGCTTTTTTTATCGCCGCCATCATATCTGCGCCGGGTTCAACGCCGAGTTCATTGCCCATCTTTCGCTGCACGTAGGCGAGCAACCAGTGGGTAAGCATCAAAAAGGGTTTACCACCTGCTATCACGTCTTTCACCGAGAATTCGCCTACCTTGCCCATCAACGCATCATATCTTGCCGCACATAATTCAACAGCAACCACATCCGGTTTTTCTCTCTCTATTGCTTCTTCTACCTCTCGCACGCTCTTCTCTAAGATGTGCCCCGTTCCTACCAGAATAATATTATCGTACATCAGGTTGATCTATACCTCAATACCGCGGCGACACCGCCAAACGCACGGTTTAACTGCATACCTTCCTCGAAATCCGCGGATATTACTTCCACCACCGAACCTATCTCCTCCGCCTTCTCTACCAGGTCGTGCATGAACGCTGTATCGAGTTCTGCCGAGAGCAAAAGCGTCTCCACAGCACCTATCTTCAATTTATTCCTCACTTCTCTCTCTCCGTATGTCACCATCCGGTCATCATTTGCCAATAACTTCATGAACCGCGTCATGAGCTTCTTCTCCGTCATCAAATCTATACCTGCCAGGGCATCACCTGCCTTCTCCACGAGTTCAGAAAGTCCGGATTCATCCGTATATGCCACGTCAAAAGCGCCAAGGATTTTATTCTGCAGTTCGTACTGCAGGTAAGACCCTTTTAAAAAATCGTCCTTCGTTGGACTTGGTCCGCCTATTAGGATGCCTTTGAGGTCTCCCACGGGAAGCAAAATCCGGGTTACATGCTCCCCTATTCGCTTATAAAAGTCGTCTATTGCAATTTCACGCAGCCGCTGGAATCGCGCTGACGACTGCCCACCTTTTCTTATCTTACCGGGAACCGAAGAGGTTAAGTGCTTCAGCGGCTCTACCACCTTTCCACGTAAGGTGCCGATGGTCGCTTCACGGCGGTCAAGCACGAGTAAGCCGTATGTCTCCTTCTCCACCACCATATCCTCCAGTGGCTCGATAAAGAAGGAGGAATCGCAATGGTAGATATAGGAAAGAATCTTCTCCGGTGGCACCATGATGTAAGTTTCTATATTTGTCTTGTCGCCGCCCTTATCTATCGCACCACAGAATATAACCACGCCGTTCTCCCCTACAAGCAGGTATCTCAACTTGGATAATATAGAATCTAAAGAACTCTGAACGTTAGTACGCGTGGTTTTGCTCTTTATGTTCATCGCTTGTCCGTATTCCTCCCGGAGATGAGAGCTAACATCCGAAATCTGTTTACCCGGTGGAATATAAACGGATATAAGCTCAGTACCGCGTCCACTCTTCTTTTCCAGGTCTTCTAATGCCTTAATGAATTCGTACTTCTTTAGTCTGTCCATATATCATATCTATCCTATCCTGTTTTTTCTTCTATTCCGAAGATGCTTTTCTACAAGAAAAGGGTTTATGCGGCAACCGGGGCTCGAACCCGAGTTACAGGCTATTTCCCAGCCCTTCGTTCTTTTATTATTTGAATAGCAAAAACGTTTTTTACGATTAAAGGGGCGTTGGGAAGCCCATGTCCTACCACTAGACTATTGCCGCTTTTTTATACTGGATTTCAAAATCCTCAAATTCAGACGCCAGAGAAGCAGCAGCCGATACTACTGCCGCCAATGCGTCTCCTTCTTTCATCTTCACGTACAAAACCGGATTGCTCACCAGCATGTGTTTGATATTATAAGATGCAATATCCACCTTCCGGTTCTCCAATAACCGTAATGTCAGCGGTGCTAAAAGCGTATGGTCTTCACCGACTATCTCCATCCGCACTTCTTTATCATTCCTCGCCAGAATCTTTACCTTCTTCTCTTCCTCTTCCATACTCTATCTACACCATGCCCTTACCATAATCATCAGATAAATTCCGCGTTTCTACACGTTCGCATCTATCACATGACAATCTATTCCCGTTTCTCCTCAGGGTACTTTTACATTTCATACATATCGCTTTTACCACGCCCAGACCCTTACCTTCGGTGCTTAGCCTTAACGCTTTTGCGTCTATCACTTTCGCCTTTACTATATCAAGATACCCGAATTCCTGTCGTAGCTCTTTCACATAGCCGTTCCTTACGTTGGATATATGAATGACACCCTGGGTAGCAGTAGCAATATCCCGACCCTCCTTACCTTTCACGCACGCTACGTTCACCACGGCAACAGTATCCTTTATATCACTAATTTGACCGATAACCACCTCTCCGTCTTTAATCACCGCCGGTGTCTCTACCTTTGGCACTACACTTATCACCCTTTTATCGCTTATGTTGACATCACCAATATGCGAGGCATATAAATTACCTCCTTCATCGAACACTCCGTCTCCAAGGGTATATTCCTCAGAAGTGCCCAGGAAATCGCCTGGCAGTACTATCTTACTATCGCTTTGCATTTACTTACTCCTCTTCCTTCCTTCCTTATCCTATCCTGTAAATTACCCTCTGTATTACATAAACCTTCTTAATTTTGATTTATTTTATTTATTTATTTATTTATTTATTTGTGTGCCCCCATGAGATTTAAACAACCTGCTCTATCTTCATCTTCAGCCCGTCTTCTGCCGTCTTCACCTCCATTACGAGTGCACCCGCAATTGTCATCGCTGCTTTTATTCTCTCCCGGGATTCACCGGGTAGCACCAGAACAGAGCCCACACCGCCCAGATCGTCCACTCCCCCGGCACCTGTTACTTTCGCACCCAACGCGCCGGACTGCTGAGACAACTTTACCAGCTCACTCAAACGTCCTGGCACCACGCCTATCGCATCCAGCAAGCCGTGATTTATATTCATCAAAGCTCCCAGTCGTGCAAACTCGCCATGCTCCAACGCTCTGACTGCTTCTACTGTTAATTCGTCTGCGGCGTCGAAAATACACTTGAATACCGCTTCAAAAGAGTCCCGTCGTGCTTTTACCTCCTCTACTATCCTCTTTGTCTTCAAACTAATGCCCGATGTTAGTTTGAGGTCCATACTCAAGGGTATGCTGCTAATAGTGCCTATAATCAAATCCAGTTCCGCTAACTGTAATCTCTTCACCCGGGTTCGCTCTATCAATACATACCCCCCGTAAGTGGAAATCGCAGTATCCACGGGGCTGGCATTTCCCTGTACCGTTTTTTCAACCCGATGCGCATCTGTTCTTATCGCTTCTAAGTCACTATCACTACCAACGTCAAAATAGTGCTTGAGCGCCGCGATAGTAGCGACGCAGGTGGCTGCGGATGACCCTAGCCCAGCAGAGAGCGGTATTTCTGAGTTTATTTCTATCTCCACACCATCCCCGCCTATCCCATATTCACGCTCGAGATACTCTATTGAGCTCTTAACATACGCAATTGCGTTTGTTGCACTACCAAAATCCTTATACGGCTGTGCTTCTCGTTTACCCGGCTCTAAAACCACCTGCAGACCAAAAGTAGGGATATTTGCTATTTTTACGTGATAACCGCGCGCTTCTCTCTCCGATACTATAACCGTAAGCCGCTTGTTTATCGCAGTGGCTAATGCTCGTTTACCGTACACCACAAAGTGTTCACCAAACAGAATCGCCTTAGCTGGCACGGATGCCTGTACTCTTCTCCCATTTTTCATTTACAACCCCTTCACCAGCTTCCTGAACCCAACCTCATCTATTATCTTCACACCCAGCTTCTCAGCAGTTTCTAACTTAGACCCCGCTTCTTCTCCCGCAACCACATAATCCGTCTTCTTCGAGACGCTCGATGACACTTTCCCGCCCAACCGCTCTATCATGCTCTTCGCTTCCTCCCGCGACATCGAAATCCGACCGGTAAACACAAACGTCTTACCTGCCAGAACAATCTCTTCTCCTTTCACTACTTCTCCTTCTTTATCATACCAAACACCTCCTCTTTCCAGCTTATCTAACATCTCTTCTGTACTCGCCTGCGCGAAGAAGAGAAGAATACTCTTCGCTACCTCCGGTCCTATATCGGGTATGCTTACCAGATCATCATAACTCGCACTTCTCAACGCATACAGATCCCTGAAGTTATCCGCGAGCAGGGATGCCGTATGCACTCCCACATGTCTTATCCCCAGAGCGAGAATGAGACGCGAGAACGTTGTGTGTTTGCTCTTTTCAATGGCATTTAATATCTTCTCTGCCGACTTCGTGCCCATCCGTTCCAGCAGCAATAGATTGCTTTTCGTTAAGGAGAACAGGTCAGCAGCGTCGGAAACCAATTTTCTATCTACCAACTGCTCTATTACCTTCCCACCTAAGCCCTCTATGTTCATTGCGCGAAGCGAAGCGAAATGTTTTATCCGCTCCTTCAACTGCGCACGACATGAAACGCCGATACACCTCACAATCGGACCTTCTTTCAAGACTGCCGCACCGCAGACCGGGCATCTGTGGGGCATCCTGAATTCTTGCTCCGTACCTGTTCTCTTCGATATTATCACGCTCACAACTTCCGGGATAACATCACCTGCCCTTTCTACCACGACAGTATCGCCAATCCTGACATCCTTCCTGCGTAACTCATCTTCGTTATGCAAAGTTGCACGGCTTACGGTCACACCACCAATCTGCACGGGCTCCAATACAGCAACAGGCGTCAAAGCGCCGGTTCGCCCCACCTGCACCACTATATCTCGCACCTGTGAGAACTCTTCCCTCGCCGGGAACTTGTACGCAACTGCCCATCTCGGACTGCGTGAAATCGTCCCTAACCGGTCTTGCTGCTCTATGCTATTTACCTTCACCACTATTCCATCAATCTCATAATCCAGCTCATCCCTTTTACTTTCCACTTCCTCGTGGTACCTAATCACGCCTTCAAACCGTTTAAAACACCTTACTAAAGAGCTCACCTTAAATCCACTCTTTCGCAGATAATCCAGTATTTCTGAATGCCGGGAAAATGCTTTGCCTTCCACTCTGCCAATCCCATACGTGAAGAAGTCGAGGGGTCGTGATGCAGTAACCCGCGGGTCAAGCTGTCTTACAGAGCCAGCCGCTGCGTTCCTTGGATTTGCAAACATCTTCATGCCCCTTTTGCCTAATGCCTCATTCAACTCTTTGAACTTGCTCACGGAGATGTACACCTCGCCCCGAACTTCCAGTAATGGCAGTGGCATAGCATCCGATAGAATACGCAATGGTATCGTTTTTATCGTCCTCAAATTCTGCGTTATATCCTCGCCTGTCTTTCCGTCTCCTCGCGTGCTGCCCACGCGGAAAACACCATTCTCGTACCCGAGCTCTATTGCCAGCCCATCTATCTTCGGCTCCACCACGTACTCTATCTCTGCGTCATCCCCAATAGCTCGCCTTACCCGCTCGTCGAACTCACGCACCTCACGCTCTCTGTTAACGCTGTTCAAACTCAGCATTGGTATGCCGTGCTCGTAGGTGCCCAATTCCGACAGAGGTTTCGCCCCCACCCTCTGTGTAGGCGAGTCTGATGTAATCAACAGAGGATACTTCGCTTCGAGTTCCTCCAATTCCGTAAACAGCCGGTCATATTCCGCATCTGAGATCTCCGGCTCGTCCAGAACATAATACAGGTAATTGTGATGGTGTATCTTCTTCCTCAGTTCTTCTATATACGCTCTTATCGCCTCGTTGCCTTCTTCTCCTGCTCCTGCCCCCATAATTATATGGTGACTCAAAAACAGATAAAAATAATATGAATAAAGAAGATAGGAATAGATGAGAGGATAGTTATTACCATGTCAGAAGAAGCAGCGGAAAGTAAAAGTAAAGAAGAGAATGTGAATACATTAATTCCAGGTCCCGATTACTTAGCGAGCGGAGTCCACATAGGAACGCAGCAAAAGACGGGCGATATGAAGCGGTTTATCTTCCTGGCGAGACCGGATGGGTTATATCAGTTAGATATAGAGTCAATAGATGCGCGACTGAGGATCGCGGCGCGATTTTTAGCGAATTATGAACCGTCCTCTATTATAGTAGTTTCCGCAAGAGAGTATGGACATCAGCCCGTGGCCATGTTCGCGAAGGTAACGGGTGCGAAATCAATAGTCGGGCGGTTTATCCCCGGAACTTTTACGAATCCGGGCTGTGAGTACTTCGTTGAACCTTCTATTCTTGTATTGACCGACCCATTAACGGATGCGCAAGCATTGAAAGAAGGTGTAAACACGGGCGTGCCCATAGTGGCATTGTGTGATACGAACAACTCTACCTCGAGCATAGACCTGGCCATACCCACGAATAATCATGGAAGGAAAGCACTTGCTACTATTTATTGGCTACTTGCGAAAGAATTGTTAAGAGAGCGGCATCGGAGAGAGAGTAAGGAGGAAGAGTTCACATTCAATTACGCCGTGGCTGAATTTGAAGCGGAGTTATAGTTAGCGTATAGCAAGCAAAGTTGAAGGCATTTAATCGTATGTGATGGTAGGAAATGAGGATGAGGACGGCAACAGTAGCGGGCGCTTTTTATGAAGCGGAAAAGCACATATTGGAAGAGCAACTGAGAGAATGCTTCTCAGGTCTGACAATAGAAGAAGAAGCGGATATTATCGGCGCTGTGGTGCCACACGCGGGGTACATGTATTCGGGCAGCGTGGCTGCGAATGTCTACGCCAGGCTACCTAAAGCAGATACATACGTCATTCTTGGTCCCAACCATCATGGTATGGGCTCTCTTGTTGCGGTTTCGGCAGATAGATGGATAATGCCCGCAGGCGAAGTGGAAGTGGACAGAGCATTTGTGAATGCACTACCCAAAGGGGTTATAGATGTGGATGAAACAGCGCATAGGTATGAGCATTCCATAGAAGTTCAGCTTCCGTTTCTTCAATTCCTATTCGATAAGACGTTCCTCATTGTTCCTATCTGTATGGGCTTAAGTGATGAAGTAACAACGAGAGAGGTGGGAGAAGACCTGGCTAGCACGATTGCCAAATTAGGGAAGAAGGTAATTTTGATTGCATCTTCGGATTTCACGCATTACGAACCTGCCGGAATAGCGAGCACCAAGGATGAATACGTGATAGAAGCGATAACCGAGTTGAATGTTGCAAAGTTCTACCATCGAATATACGAGCGGAATGTGACCGCATGCGGTGTCGGTCCCATTGCCGCGGTGATGTACGCGGCGAAAGAACTCGGTGCAACCAGGGGCAAGATGATAAAGTACGCAACGAGCGGTGATGTCACGGGTGATAGGTCGAGTGTCGTTGGATATGGTGGTATCATAATCTTTTAATTTATTACGCACTATCCCGGAGCCCGATGGAGATGCAAAGAGATATACGGAGCAGAGTCACATGTCGTGTATTCTTCAAGGAGCTATTGAAGAGCAACTTAATCGTGAATACAGGAGAAGGAGAGGGGAGCATTCTCGCTACGCCCTCATGTGCAAGATGTCATAGGCTCTTTGGAGTGGGAGAAGTGAAAGAGGTGGAGAAAAGAGGGATTATAACGAAGATAAAACTAAATGACACGACTGCTGCGCTTAATATCTATACGGACAAGGAGCTCCAGTGTAAAACAGAACTTTTCCTGGCTTTTATCGGTAACCTGCATCTGCGAGAAGGCAGAACTAAAGGAGGCGGCTTTATCATAATAGTAGAGGAAGCAGGGGTGGTAGAGGAAGACGTAAGAAACAACTGGATAGTAAGCACCGCGAGACGGACAATGGAGCGGATAGAACTGCTTCGCGGCTTTTCCTTTGACTGGGATACCATTACTTCCAGCAATGCGGAAAAGAACGCTTTACCAGGGGAACAATGGATGTGGGAAGCGGTGAAGCACTATGCTATTGATGGGGAGAAGCTGGATGCCTTAGCAGGCATGGCAATAAACGCTGTTATGGGCGTGAGGCGTTATTACAGCAAAACGATAAAGGAAATGGTTTTAGAGATGGTGGAACCAACAAGCAGTATGGGACGTGATAAATTAAGGGGTGAGTTGGAGAAGAGAGGGGTAGCGGCAGGCGAATGGATAGAGGAAGTAATAGAGGAGCTAATAGCAGAGGGAAGATGTTATGAACCGGAGGTAGGCGTGTTAAAGGTGGTGTGATTATGGGAACAGGAGAAAAAGTGAAGTGGATGCAACTGCCACGATATATATTGATTGGTCATAGCGTCATGAATGAGATAGGCACGGTATGCAAGCGTCAGGGACTGGGGAAAGAGGCAACGGTGGTTACAGGTGCGTATCATACAAGAAAGATAGCGGGAGAGAGAGTGGGAGAGATTTTAGCTGATTCCGGCTACGAAGTCCAGTTGGTAGAAGTGCAAGCTATAAGCAGAGAACAGATAGAGCAGGTGAAAGAAGAGGCAGGAGATGCGGAGTTCATGCTCGGCGTTGGGGGCGGAACGGTGATAGATATGGCGAAGATAGCCTCTTTTGAGATGCGTATCCCTTTCATCTCGGCTCCTACCATTGCATCCCACGATGGGATAGTGTCGTCACGTGCATCGGTAAAGGAGACAGAAGGTGGCAGTCCTGTTTCCATACAGACGCATGCACCCCTTGCGGTTGTTGCAGACACCGGGATAATATCTTCAGCTCCTTTCAGGTTCACTGCCGCAGGCTGTGGTGATATTATTGCCAACTACACGGCAGTACGCGATTGGCGACTTGCACAGCGGTTGCGGAATGCAGAGTTCAGCAGTTACGCCGCCGCTCTCTCTATGATGACTGCGGATATGATAATAGAGAATGCGCAGGAAATAAGAGCGGGAGACGAAATGGCGGCAAGGACGGTGGTAAAGGCGCTGGTGTCCAGTGGTGTAGCAATATGCATTGCGGGGTCATCCGCTCCTGCTTCTGGTTCTGAACATAAATTCAGCCATGCTCTGGATATTATAGCGGAGAAACCCGCATTGCACGGTGAGCAATGTGGTATCGGAACCATAATGATGACATACCTGCATGGGGAGAACTGGCAACGGATTCGCAAAGTGCTAAAAGAGGTCGGTGCCCCCACAACCGCAAAGGATTTAGGTATAAAAGAGGATGATGTAATAGATGCGCTAACCTTAGCACACAAGATAAACCCGGGCAGATACACAATATTGGGCGAATCAGGACTCACACGCGAAGCGGCAGAGCGACTTGCCATGGCTACTGGCGTAATAGAATAAGGAAGTGATGGCGTAATGGAGGAAGGAAGAGTAGTAACGTTGATTGGAGCCAAGCAGGCGAAAGAGGGAGAGGAGTTCATCTTTTGTGGTGCTGCGACTAAATGCGACGAGTGTAGATTGAAGAAGTCGTGTGCAAACCTCGAAGTCGGCAGAAGGTATCGGATAGAGAAGGTGCGGGAAGAGATAAAGCACGATTGCTTCGTGCATGAAGATGGCGTACGCGTGATAGAAGTAACAGAGCCGCCAATAGAATTAGCAATAGATGCGAGGCATGCCATGAAAGGTTTTAAAGTAGTCTTTGAACCTGTGGACTGCGAAAAAACACCGGAGCTATTTGAGTTATGCAATCCAGAGGGCTTAAAAGAGGGCGATAGATGCACTATTTTGAATGTAATAGGTGATGTACCAGGAGAAGGAGATAAGAAGGGGTTGAAATTGGTGGAAATAAAACGAGAAGCCAGGTAATTTCACATATTGTGACATCGGAAAAGGAATATAGTCATTCCAGTAATAAATTGCAATTAATAAACCACGAGATTTCACAAGATTAACACAAGACAAGAAATCTAAGATTTTTCTCGTGAAAATCTGTGTAATCTTGTGGTTATTTTTCGGAAATACTATAATCACGACCTTTTTAAAGTACAGTGTTGTAAAAGGGGTTCTTATT
>JBAQFZ010000140.1:0-12882 GCA_049287525.1 Halobacteriota archaeon
TCGGGCTTTCTCAAGGATGGTGCGCACTCCGTGGGCGCAAAGAGGCAGTACTGCGGGAGATTCGGGAAAGTGGATAATTGCCAGGTGGGTGTGTTCCCGGGATATGCCATGCAGCTTCTAATTATAATGTGACAAAGTCAAGCTAATACTAATTGCAAAAATACATCTTAAAAAACAGTGAAATTCGATTCCAGGCGAAATGAAACCGAAAAGCTTTTAGTGTGACTTGTCCAACTATTATCGGGGTATAAAAGCGAGGTGAAGATGAGGAATGACGATAAGAAATGATAAAATGGGGCAGTCATGGCTATTGCCCCCGGCTGTTAGTGATCTCATACCAGTAGACCATATCTGCTACCTGGTTATTGCGATCGTGAATAGCATGGATGTTAGTGAAGTGGAGAAGAAGTACAGGTTTACACCCGGCAATCCCACATATTCACGCCGGATGTTGCTAAGACTGGTGTTAATGGCAGCTATTGATGCCGTCCGGTCTTCGACTAAGCCCTTTCCGGGCTTGAGAAGAATTGCCTTTGGCAATTCCTGTGGACGTGGGCAGAGCCCACGAGATAGCAAAGCTGGCTCAGGAGAACGTGGTCTACATGTATTTAACCGGAAATGAATTTTGCCGGGGTTTTGGAGATCGAAACAATTGAGGTTCTAAACAATTTCATATTTATCTTGCAAAATAGTAAGGGAAAAATTGCTAATATTATCAAAAAAACTTCAACCAGTAACAAGATTTTTATGCACTCTTTAAATAATACCTTACAGTGATAAAGATGACACCAAACTCGATGCCGATACGCGTTTTGCACGTGGATGACGAGCCTGCCGATCTGGAGATAACGCGAATACTCCTGAAAAGGGAAGCGAAAGACGATTTTGATTTTGATTTTGTCAGCGTACTTTCCGCAGAGGACGCGTTGGAAAAACTTGAAACAGAGTATTTTGATGCCATTGTTTCCGATTACAAGATGCCGGGGATGGATGGGTTAGAATTTTTGGAAGCGGTCAGAAACGATGGAAGATATGATGACACTCCTTTCATCCTTTTCACCGGTGTGGGAGGACCGGAAGTGGCAAAAGAAGCTTTGGAAAAGGGCGCTGAGAGATACGTCACAAAGAGAGGGAACCCTTCAACTCAGTGCAATGCACTGGCACAGGCTATATACGAATTGGCGCTGGAGAAGAGGAAGAGGAAGAGGAAGAAGAAGGAGAAGGAAGAAAGTGAAGAAATGACTTCCTTAGAAGGCAACGAAATCATGCCTCTTCTAAGTGTGAACAAACGAAGTAGAAATTAGGTGCGAGAAAAAAAGAAATAGAAATGAGACAATTTTTAAAATTAAAATGGGGAGATGATAAAAAAATAATCGTAAGCGTTATAGCCGTACTACTACTTATGCTGGCTGCGTTCAGTTGTGGATGTATTGATAAAGAAGGTACAGTCCTTGTAATAAAAGATCACGAAGAGAAGCAAAGAGAAGAATTGCATATACACGTTGGCTGCGGATGGAGCGTTAATAACGATGAAACAAAAGCGGTGGAAGAAGCTGTTTATTCTGTGAAAGCAGAACTGGAAGATAAAACGCCCGATTTCGCCGTTCTATTCTCCACCGTTGGCTATAACCCGGATAAGGTTCTCAATGAAGTGAAAAGGCTCCTGCCCGGAGTTCAGATATATGGTGGCACTTCCTGCCTCGCTGTACAAACCAGAGATGGTTTTCATGCTGGTGATAACGGCTCCTTGGCTTTGTTGGCAGTGGCTACTGAGGCTATAACTTTTGGCGTTGGTGGCGTTAGCATTGACGATTTCACTTCTGCGAAGGAAGCGGGAAAGGCTGCTATTCAGGCAGCAATTGATGCAGCAGGAGAAAAAGGCGCTCGCGCCCCCAAACTCGTTTTGATGACCGGTTCTGTTGGGCGAGAGGAAGAGCTTCTTGCGGGTATCGAAGAAGTTATAGGTAAAGATGTGCCAGTGCTTGGCGGTAGTGCTGGAGATAATGATATAACTGGTAAATGGAGACAATTTGCAAATGAGCGCGTGTATAGCAACGGCATTAGCCTGACTGCAATCTATACCGATTTGAAAGTTGGCTGGGCATATGAGGCTGGTTATTTACGGAGTGAAAACACAGGCACAGTTACCAGGGCTGAGGGTAGGATAATCTACGAAATTGATAACCAACCGGCGGCTGAAATTTACAATGACTGGACTGGTGGTCTCGTAACAGAGGAACTAAAGACCGGAGGGTCAATTCTCAGTGTCGCATCATACTATCCTTTAGCCAGGATTATAAGGAAAGATGGAAAGGAATACACACTATTAATTCATCCACGATCAATTAATGCCATAGACCATTCCCTTGAGGTATTCGCCAACATAGAGGAAGGAACGGAAGTACTGCTCATGCACGGAGATTGGGAGCTACTTTTGAACCAAGCTCGGACTACACCTACGAAAGCATTGGAAAGCGAAAGTATTTCAAAAGAGGATGTATCCTTCGGCATCGGTACATATTGTGCGGGGACAATGCTTGCCATTCCAGAGGAAGAACGCCCTAAAATACCTGTGCTGGTCAAGACTGCGATAGGCGATGCGCCTTTCATCGGCATTTTTACCTTCGGTGAGCAGGGACACATTCGAGGAGTAGGGAACCTCCATGGGAACCTCGTGAATTCGATGATTGTATTCTCTGAGGAGACCGAAGGATAAGGATAAGAATAAGAATAAAAAGGTTCGTTCTAATGCGTGCTAAGAAAAAAGTAATCGGAAGAGGAATATTAATCAAACTTGTCGGCGCAATGATGTTTTTGCCTATTATATCGGTGGCAATCCTACTGAGTGTGGCTTTACACGGGCAAAAGCAGCAAATGGAAAGTAATCTAATCGAAGAGAATAAAAGGCTTGCAGAAGTGGCTGCCAGAAGCATTGAAGCTGGTTATATCGCACACTTATTCCCATTCAGAATGCTGAACCAGATCAATGCTTCAGAAGATGTTTTATTCTGGTGGATTATCAACCACGAGGGTGAGATTTATCTGGCTGATAATCCTGCGATGTGCGGGGAGAGGATTAGTGGTATATCTATATCCTTTGAAGCGGGAAAACCAGTCGTAAAAGATTGTGTTTACGGTAGCGAAGACATTAAATTCATCTTTCAACCTCTCAATATAGGCGAGTCCGGGAATATGGAAGGACTTTGTATGGGTATATCGTTGAAACCGGTCAGAGAAGCCCTAAATAAAATGGTTATTACCAGCGTGGGCTATCTTCTTATGACCGTTGCTTTTGCATGCCTGCTCTCCTTTTCCCTCGCCAGAAGATTCACGGGACATATAACGCAACTGGTGGACGGGACAAAAGCGATTTCGAGAGGTGAGTTCGGGCATCGAGTAGCGATAAAAACGGGCGATGAACTCGAGGAATTGGGAGATTCATTTAACAAAATGGCTCAACGTGTTAAATCAGCCCTTGAAAAGGAGAAGGTGGCAAGAAAGGAGACCGAGAAGATTATGAATACGATGATTACTACGCTTATTGTAGTCGGTCCCGATGGACGTATCGTAAAGGCGAATAAGGCTGCTTTCAACCTTTTAGGTTATAGTGAGGCGGAGTTAATAGGTATGCCTTTCGATAAAATCGTTGGGACTCCAAAAGAGACAGAAGTAGGTTTTGAGACCACACATATAATAATAGCAAAAAATGCGAGAGCGATTCCGGTGAACTGCTCGGCTTCTGTGATGAGAGATGAGGAAGGGAAACTGCAATGTATTGTCTGTGATGCCGAGGACATCACCGAGCAGAAGAAAGCGGAGGAAGAGCTGATGGAATCTATGAACAAACTTGAACGGTTCAATCACATGGCTGTGGGTCGGGAATTGAGGATGATAGAACTGAAGAGTGAGGTGAACCGGCTTTATGAACGACTGGGCGATAAGCCACCATATGACATCTCGTTTGTGGAAACCAAACAAGTAATTACGAATTGGAATGTGGATAAGGATAGGGAAAAAAGAGGTGAAGAAAAAGAATGGATGACTTAAAAGCGGAAGGTGAAATGACCTTTAAGGAAGCGTGTGAGAGATTTATGGAGTTGTTTGGAGAAGAGGAACAGGAAGCGGAACAGGAACAGGAACAGGAGAAGTTGGTTCGACCAGTAGGTGTAAAACTCGTTCCAAAAGGGCAAGCGGTTCCGAAAAGCACGAGAGCTACTGAAGAATACCAGGGTATAACGTGGTGTGAAGCGGTTAGAATAGCCGCCATGAAAGGCGAGGTGGTGGTACTCAACAAGGACACTATTGGTTGTCCAGCGGCAGCTATTGCTCTCGGTCTTGTGGACCAGTATCAAACAGGACCACTGAGAGGCAAGCGGAACTACACCGACTTGATGGCTAAACCCGCATCTCCGGCGGATTTCACCAATGGGCTCGTCTATGCCTGCAAAGGTAGTGGCAACATGCAGTTTGCACTCTTTGGGAATGAAGATACAGGGCGTTATGAAACACTTGGTGCGGCACTGAAAGCGGTTTCCGAAATGACAGCAATTCAACCTGAGGTTATAGATGCCGCAGTGGCTTACCATGCGGAAAAATACGACATCACACCTGATGTGGTGATAATAGCAGTGACGCCAAAGCAGGCTCTTCTTGCTATTCAGGGCTATAACTTTATCACCGGTAATCGTTTTGAAATGAGTACCATCGGAATCAGAGGCATATGCGCGGACTTAACAGCCTTACCTTTTCGGGAGCAAAGACTAAATGGTTCTTTCTTCTGTCTCGGTGCGAGAGCGCTCGGAGGGTGGGGAGGTAACCTGTTGGGTCTCGGTATGCCGTTCCCAGTATTTCAGACAATGGTAATTGGCATGAAAAAGTCGGCTAAGGGATTCCCATATAAATTGTATCACGAGTGAGTAAGAATGATAATCAAGGAAATGGTGAGCACTCTGAAGGAACTCGTAGACCTGAAGGAACTTCAAGCTATTCAGGACAGTTTTGCAAAAACAGTCGGCACTTCTTCTGTTATTTTCTCACCAGAAGGCGAGCTTTTAACGAAGTTCAGCAACCCCACGAGCTTCTGTTCCTTGATTCAATCATCGGATGAGGGTAAACGGCGCTGTTTCCAATCGTTCATGGAGATGAGCCGAAAGGCACTCGAACTGAAAGAGCCGCAAATTCTTTTTTGCTTTGCTCATGTTGGACATTTCGTCGCACCGATCATCATCAATGGTGAGCACAAAGGAACGATGTTCGGGGGTCAATTTATATCACAGAGGTTTTCTTCCGAACATTTAAAAGAGCTCGAAGAAATAGCTCCCGAACTCAACCTGGAACCGAAACAATTGACCGAAGAAGCGAAGAAGATGCGCGTGGTTGAGGAAGAGGTGGTCATAAATTACTCGAGTTTATTGTTCCAGATAGTGAAGGTAATTGCAAGGCAAGGGGCACAAACGACTGAACTAAATCGAGCAAAGGATAAACTACAAAAAGCGCACGATGAACTGGACTTAAAAGTTGAAGAACGAACAAAAGACTTGCGAGAAGCTCGTGAGCGTCTTGCCATTACACTCAGAAGCATCGGTGACGGCGTGATTGCGACTGATACGGAGGGTAGGGTAACTTTGATGAACGACGTGGCACAAGAACTAACAGGGTGGAAGAGGGGGGAAGCAATGGGAAAGCCCTTTCATGAAATTTTCAGGATAATAAACGATGAGACACGGAATCCCGTTGAAGACCCCGTAGCAAATGTGTTGCATTCGGGTAATGTTGTAGGACTTGGCAATCATTCTGCTCTCATAGCCAAAGACGGGACAGAGCGAGCAATTGCCGATAGCGGTGCTCCTATAAAGGTTTCTGACGGGACCATTATAGGTGTGGTGCTGGTATTCAGGGATGTAACAGAGAAGCGAAAGGCGGAAGAGGAACGCGAGGTACTTATCAAAGACCTCGAGGAAAACAACATGAGATTGGAGGAACAGACAAAGGAATTGGAAGAAGCGAGGATGGCAACGTTGAACATAGCTTATGACCTCGATGCGGCGAGGAGAGTAGCGGAGAAGGCAAAAGAAGAACTTGAAGGCGGGACTCGGAAATTGGAGCGGTCAAACAAGGAATTGCAAGATTTCGTTTATATCGCCTCGCATGACTTGCGAGAGCCGATGCGAAAAATATCGGCATTTGGCGAACTGTTGAAGGAATCAATAACTGATAGGTTGACTGAAGATGAAGAGGAGAACCTCGGTTTCATGATTGATGGCGCCATCCGGATGCAGCAGATGATTGATGCTCTGCTGACCTATTCACGGGTTACGACAAAAGCCAAACCTTTTGAACTGGTTAATTTAAACAAGACCATCGAGGATTTGATACATGTAGAATTGGCTAACCAGCTTGAAGAGACCGGTGGCGTCGTCGAGGTTCCTGAACCGTTGCCGGGTGTTTATGCCGACCCATCGCAGATGCACCAGTTACTGCAGAATCTGATAGGAAACGGGTTGAAATATCATCGTGAAGATGTTCCACCTGTGATAATGGTTCGTGGTCGAGTGGAGAGTGGCAATAAGGTCCGCATAGAAGTTCAGGACAACGGCATAGGAATTGGTGAAGAGAACTATGAGAAAGTATTCGGGATGTTCAAGCGACTTCATTCCCATGAAGAATACGAAGGCTCCGGGATTGGACTGGCGGTGTGCAAGAAGATCATGGAGCGGCATAGAGGCGAAATCGGTGTTCTGTCTGTACCGGGTGAAGGGTCTACGTTCTGGTACACTTTACCAAATGCGAGTGCGGGGTGATATATTTATTAGTCATGAAAACTCGATTGAAGTAATAATATATAATTGGAGGAATGAATAATAAAGATGGAGAGAATAGAGCCCACAATTGTATTGCTGGTGGAAGATGACCCGGGGGACCAGAAACTGGTAAAAGTTTCATTGAAAAAACAGAGGGTTGCAAACGAACTTCACATAGTGGGTAGTGGAGAAGAGGCAGAGGACTTTTTGTACCAGCGCGGTAAATACCTGAACCACGGAGTGCCTCGCCCAGACCTGATTCTGCTGGATTTGAATATGCCGGGCATGGGAGGTAAAGAATTTCTGCGCCGAATAAAGGAAGAGGATGATTTTAGAAATATTCCAGTGGTTATCTTAACGACCTCGGATTCTGAACAGGATATCATGGACAGCTACGCACTGCAAGCCAGTGGATATGTGAAGAAACCGATTGATCTGAACGAATTCAAGGATGTTATGAAAGAGATTGGCGAATATTGGTTCGTGATATGCAAACTACCACAAAAGGAGAGGTAAGAAAAATGGAAGAATCGAAAAAGAAAGAGGGATTGCTAAATATTCTCGTCTGCGACGACGATTCGGCATTTCGAAAACTGATTCGAACCTATTTGCGTTCGACAGCAGATAGGGATTACGAGTTGGTAGAAGCTGGGCGAGAAGAGGAGGTACAGGATGCTTTGGATAAAGGAGGAATTGACCTGATTTTGATGGACATCCTGATGCCAGACAAATCGGGCATGGAGTGGCTTAATGAGTTGGTTGAAAAGCAGATAGCACCCGTAGTCATGCTTACCGGGTTTGGCAGCGAAGATATTGCGGTTCAAGCTATCCAGGAAGGCGCTATTGACTACATTCCAAAAGACCACCTAACAAGGGATAGATTAGGGGGCACCATTAAAGCAGCACTTGCAACCTGGAAGCATAAGCAGGCGGAGGAAGGAAGAAGAAGGCTGATGGACGAACTCGAGGCGAAGAACGAAGAGCTTGAACGATTCGTTTATACCATCTCCCACGACCTGAGGTCGCCTCTTCTTACTATTCAGGGCTTTGCAATCATGCTTCGAGAAGATTTAGAAGAGAATGAGAGGGAGAAAGTAGAAAAAGACCTGATGTATATAGAAAAAGCAGCTACGAAAATGGATACACTTCTGAATACCACACTGCAGCTATCTCGTATTGGTCGTGTGGCGAATCCGCCGGAAGATGTGCCCTTTGGAGAAATCGTTCAAGAAGCAGTGGATCAAACTGCCGGACAGATAAAAACGAGCGGGGTTGAAATCTCGGTGGCTGATGACTTCCCCACTGTTCACGTTGACCAAATGAGAATAGCCGAGGTGCTTGTGAATTTCATAACAAACAGTATAAATTATATGGGTGAACAACCACATCCAAAGATAGATATTGGTTATCGGCTCGATGATGGCGAAACCGTGTTCTTCGTGCGTGACAACGGTATAGGAATAGACAAAAGTCAGCATGAGAAGGTATTCGAGCTTTTTTATAAGCTGGACAAGAGTTCCAGGGGAACAGGTCTCGGACTCGCCATCGTGAAACGGATAATCAAGGTGCACGAAGGTCGCATCTGGATAGAATCGGAAGTGGGTAAAGGATGTACGGTTTGTTTTACATTACCTCTTTCGTAGTTACTCAAAATCTTGTGGGCTTTTACTTGCAAAAAGCGTTTTTGGTAATGCCTTATTTCTTTTCCATATTTTTTTCATTAATTTTCCTAATTCATCATTAAATTTTTCAAAATCATTGTCATTCAAGATAAAATCACCATTTTGTGTAGTAGCAAACCTATAAATAAAAGTCTCTAAAACGGTGAACAATCCCAAATACCGGGACTCCAAAAGACTTCTATTTATATTTAAAGATTCAAGATACCTTTCAACAGCAGGATAGAATCCCAACTCGAAATTTAAACTATCCGTATAATTTGGATATGTTATTCGGAAATAATTGGATAAATCGAGGTAAGATGTCAATTCATGTCTCGCAGAGAACTCACTTCGAATATTTCTCCTTTCTGAATATATCCTTTCATACTCACCTCCTCTATTTTGCTCAAATAGCTCAAAAGAAGCCCAATCAATGTGAGTACCTTGAGATAGCGATGCTAACCGCAATATTTTACTGATTTTTTTAAACAGTAAGGATTTATACGCTTCTATTGACGGAAGTCTGACTTCGTCATTTAGTTCCATCTGAACGCCGCAGGTTACACCAGACTTTTTGTAGAGTTCAATATCTTTCCATATATCGTCTTTGATATTTGTATAGCTGATGTAAAAAACCACGAGATTTCAGTATTTTGGGGTTTTAAAATCCCTTTGCCTTTTCGCTCAAATATTCCTTCGCGTAGTGCGCTCATTTTGAATGCCCTTCCACCACCTTCACCTCCTCTTCCGTCAGCCCGTACAAATCATAAACCAGCCGGTCAATCTGCTTATCAACCATCTTTATCTGTCGCTCATAAAGCTCTTTATCCCGTTCCATCTTCGCCTCGTGATTATTTTCCTTTTATTCCACTCAGCGCTCTATTATAAACCTTTTCGGATATCCAAACCCTCTTGCTTCTCAAATCATCCAAAGACTTTTTCAAATCTTTTATTAAGCCGTTTTCATACGCATCTGCTAAAATCCCAACAGTTCCAATAACCTCTAATCCCCGGGACTTTGCTATATCCCTTGCAATAGATTCATCTATTAATACCAACTCGGCATTTAACTCCAATGCCAAGATTATTGTCTCTGCTTCTCCCTTTTCCAACTCTATGGTTAATGATTCTACTGCAAGTTTGTTTTTAACCCCTTTCGTTATGAACCAATCAGAGTTCTTCACTTCGGTGGAACCTGGTTTACCTTCACCTTTTACAACAACTTGCTCATATACTTCATTTGATATGTGAATTCGCTTAAACTGCGTGAGCAAATCTAATTTGCCAATTCTTGCTAAAGCAATTAGTGGTTCTGCATTTGAAACTATAATCATATCATCCTTGTTTAATTCTTCGTAAGGTTTTGACATCCTCTTCAAGGTCTTCCACGGTATAATGTAAAGGAATTTTCCGCTCACCCAGCAAATCCATCATCTCATTCCTTGAAACTTCCGCTATTTCCGATGCCTTGCCTATGGAAACCAAACCTTCCCTAAACAGCTCTATTGCTATCGCGCGCTTTAAAAAAGCCTCTAACTCAGTTTCCCTGACTTTACAAATCGTTATTATCTCGTGAGGCAGTCTCAATTTCGTTTCCATTTTATCTTATCCATAAAACTATTCTCTCTTTGAATATAAAAACTTTCGTACTTGTTTACCGCTGAGCCCGCAGAGAACACAGAGGATCAGGAAAACCATTTATCTCATCTCCGCGCTCTTCATGATCTCTGCGGTAAATAAATTCAAAAAATCTTCTGCTTCAAAAGCCTCGAAATGTGCTTCTATTGCCTCCTTCAGATTCGCCATGAGTTCGTCAAGCGTCTTTCCATAGGAATAAATAACCCTTGAGCGATGGAACGGTTCCAATAAAAACGCCGTCCTCATCTTTTTCGATTAATGCAATGAAGCTTTGTTTTGTCATTTCTCACCTCGAATAATTATTCGCTTCACCAATTCTATCCAGGAAACGGGAGAGAGCTTTGATTTAGGCACTGACTTCCACCTTTGACAATTCCTCTATTTTATACTCGCCTATTGGTGGGAGGGGTAAACCTTTTCTCAGTCTTAGAGCGTTGCGTGTGCAGGGTCACGATATGTTAGACATTCGGGGAACAACAGATGAAGGAATACCAGATTATGCTCTCTGGGATATGGCTCAGCGAGAGGAACGGTTGCTGCTCAGTTTAGGGCAGCCGAATGGCTTGGACCATTGGTCGTGATGCGAGACAGTACTCAAAGCATATGGCGAGTAAGTAAAGGCGAAAACAAAGAGAATGTTTTTAGTCAAGGTTTTTACCGAAGGTAAAAAAGTTGTTTTCAAAACTTTCCGGTGAACCAAAGACATAGACATAATCAGCATATTTCAAGAGTTCTACTCCTTCTCAAGACTTTGCCGAAACTACGGCGTTTTAGTTCCTTTTTCCCCTTCGCATAAATAAATAATCTGTTCATCTTGATTTGACCCTCCAAATACATCTGCTCTGAGGCTGGTTTTTTTCTCTCTTCAGAGATAATTCACTTCCAACGTATTCTGAAAGGCAATTTCTTCTATTAGTTCATCGTCCAAATAGTAACCAGAAACGATCATATTTTGCCAAGTTCCTCTTGTAAATCTTCTACGGTGATATTTGTGTAGCTAACCTTCCTTTTTCCCAACTCGTAGAGGAAATCCCAAAGTGTTAACTGTGCAGTATCCGCAGCTTGTTTCAATGTCATCTTACCCTCTCTGTAAAGCTCCGCAGCTAAAGCTATCCTCGCCTCGTCTTCATTAACATCTCCAACCAGGGGAACTTCCAGTTTTTTTACCGCCATGTCTATCTATAAGTCTATTCTTCCTTTGAATATAAAAACTTTTCTATCCTATTTTTTCCTCTCCAATATCTATTTATATTCCAATAGCCTTGTAAGTAATAGGAACAAAAAAATGGAGAACCGTTTTACCGCCGTCTTTCAAAAGACGGATAAATGGTGGATCGCCTTTATTGAGGAGTTGCCCGGTGCAAATACGCAAGGAGAAACAATTGATGAAGCTCGCGAAAATCTCAAGGAGGCTGTTGAACTGATACTAAAATCAAACCGTGAGCTGAGTGAACGCGAATTTGCAGGTAAGGACGTTATTCGTGAGCAGTTAAAGATTGCTGTACCATGAAACGACGGCAACTCCTTAAGCATCTCGAAACTCACGGATGTGAGTTTTTACATGAAGGCAGAAATCATACGGTGTATTATAATCCCGCGAAAGGCAAGACTTCCACAGTGCCTCGACACGTCGAAATTGACGATGCTCTGGCAAAGAAAATTTGTAATGATTTAGGCATTCCGAAAGCTTGAATGTTTTTTCAAGAACGTTTTTTAATTTAGTTCCTTTTTTCCCTCACATAAATAGATGGTCTTTCCATCTTGATTTGATTTTGATACCCCGAACCCCTTCTGCTCTCAGGCTGTTTTTTCCTCTCTTCAGTGATAATTCACTTCCAACGTATTCTGCAAAACAATTCTTTTGTGTCTTCAAGAATTTTTCCACCGCTGGATACAATTCCTTTTCATGCATTTTATAAAGAATAATAGTAATCCCTTATTTTCTTAGCCATTAACACCCTCCTTTGTGTTAAAAAAGTCACCGCCATATTTTAGCCCAGCACCATTGCACTGTTCTTTTAACTCATCAAAATATACATTCGGAGCTTTATTGCCTATCTGGACATTTATCTCTGATTGCATGTAAACATAGTTGGCAATTTGATTATATTGCCCTTTTTTCAGACTATTTATCTTCAGGTAATCTCGTGGGAATACATGATGTATGTCACCCCTATGGAAAATTAAATCTTTCACGGTTATGTCTTTTGATAAATATCGAAATCAAACTTAGATTCAGGAGAACCAGAGTATCTGCCAGTTAGGATTGACAAAACAAACCATTTGCGCACGTATGTTTCTATCTCGGCAGGATTATAGTTCAGGGATTTTAGTTTGAGATACAGAATATATGCAAAGTTCAGGGCGTTTTGGGAGCGGATAAGCTTAGGAGAAATGAACCCTGCTGATTTAATTATCATTAAGAACCTCTTGAAATTGGTCTCGTTAATGAAGTTCAGTATGCCTTTTTCAAGGGTGGCAAATGATTCCTTCGCTATTTCTTCTTCGTATGTCCTGGTCTCAAAATTCCGGCCTGAGAGTAAACTAACCAAATCAGCTAATTTGCCTCTATTAAATTCAGAGGTAAAAGCCACTCTCAATAAATCGTTATAATCCGGGTCGGTATAGGTCATCTTTTTCGTTTCTTAACCATGACATCCATAGTTTCACCCACAACTCTTTTATAATAACCACTATTTTATACCTATGGAACAAGTTATAGAAGCCGTTAGCAGTATGGACAGATGTCCTTTCTGTGGCTCAAAATTCCCCGCAAGATCTTT
>JBAQFZ010000141.1:0-19159 GCA_049287525.1 Halobacteriota archaeon
CCCAATTGGGATGCTCCCTTCTCAACTCGATAATTCTCCTCTCGATTAGTGGGTTGATCGTTTGAGGATTATGCACCGCATGACTCTTTGGCTCACGAAGACCTTCTATGCCCTCTTTCTTATATCGAGGCTTCCAATGATAGTATGTCTTACGCGAGACCTTTGCCCACTTACACGCCTCTGAAACATTCCCCAGTTGCTCAGCCAATTCAAACAGAGCTCTCCTCTGTTGAAAGGTAGTTTGGCGATAATAGACTGCCATCTCCAAGTTCCTCCTTTACATAGAAGGCAGGTATGTGAAGATATATATAAGGCATGTTTCATATCAAGATAGCAATAACAAAAAAATAAATCCCCTCTCAAGCCAAAACCTCCGGCAGTTTTAACCTCACAAATTCCAAACCATAAGCACCAAATATCTAAATTCACGATAATAATAGGGTCCAAGAAACCTTTTTATACGATCACAATCATAATAATGAAACAAAATGGATGAGGAGAAGATAGTAGGTGGATTTAGAAAAGCAGTTCAGGATTTGTTGGTGCCCGAGTTGAGAGAAGTTGTTGGAGAACTTAAACAAATGAACAAAAGGCTGGCAAGTGTAGAAAATAGTATCTCTGAATTGAGAGCAGATATAAGAGAAGACAGACGAGAAGTACTTCAAAAAATTGATGACTCGAATACAAAATATTGAAAGGTTGGTAGCAAAAGAAGAAGGATAAAGTTCTGAGATTCTATGACAATATCCGCATTCAAACCTCCCATAACCCGTCTCACCGGTGTGCTGTCCTACAAAAGCATCCATCTCCTCTGCTATATCTGCATGGCACTTCTCGCAGGGGACATCATTGCCTCCTGCTATAAGGTTATACCACGTGTGCTGACCGCTGAACAGAGCCACCGTGCAAATGCATGCTTCATTCGCTCCTTCTATCATCCTTTTCATAAAGGTAAAGTTTTTTCTCCGAATCATCAAAGCATACCCTAAATCTATCGAATATACCTGCTCTACCCAACAAATTGAACTTGACTGTGAATTCATCGGAGAATAAAACCTTGCAGCGTATTTCTATATCGTGGATAGAAATAAAAATCTCGTTTATATACGCGCAGATGTGTCCTCCAATGCCTGCTGGATATATCTTATCTCCCTTGCGATAGGCTAGACCTAAGTAATCCGCGATCTCTGTATTGAATATACTAAAGCTGGCTCCGGAATCCACATAAGCTCTGGTTAAAAATCACTTTTCTTTCGCTTTTAGTTCGATGGGAATAACTGGATAGAATTTACCAGCTATTTCTTCGTAGTCAAAGCTCAAAGGCAAAGGCAAGGATATACACCTCCTCTTCCAGGGGGACTTGAAAAACCTCAGCTTCTTTACCGCTCGCCTCGACTTTTTTCATCACTTCTTCCAGAGTCCTTCCGCTTGTCAGTATTTCTTCCTCTGCAATTGCTACCCA
The DNA here is from genome assembly GCA_049287525.1 of Halobacteriota archaeon. Lineage (GTDB taxonomy): Archaea > Halobacteriota > Syntropharchaeia > Alkanophagales > Methanospirareceae > QENJ01. The sequence continues at coordinate 1,463 of JBAQFZ010000141.1, forward strand.
TAATCCAGAATATTTTTTTAACTTATTCCACGAAATACTCCTCGTGTCCATGTTTTAAGTTATCTCACTATTTATATTTAAAGCTTACTAACCCATCCCGACCACGTAAATTATGCAAGACTTTATGTAGAGTAGAAACTCGTTTAAATATAAAGAAAGAAAAAATCTTATGGATTTGTCCAGGCGTTCGATGTATTCACCTGCGTCACGTTCTCACCACCCGCGGTGAAGCCGGGAATCGTCCAGTTACCTGCTGCGTCCTCTTCTGCTGTGAAGTCCAGATACTCGTTCTTCGTCCATGTGATGTTCACCCCGATTCTCGTATGGCATGCAATACACGCTTCGTTCGCTCCTTCCATCAGCGAATTGTTCATCGCATCGAGCACGAACTTCATATGCGCCGCCTTCTCGCCTGTGTCACTAGCATTCTCTCCCAGGCCAAAACCTCCGGCATCAACATCCGCAATTACCATATTATGGCACTTCAAACAATCTTCATTAGTAAATGCTTCGCCATGTGCCCCTTTACCGCTATGGCAATGCATGCACGGAATTGCCGAAGCGGCATGCGCCTCTTTTCCCGGGATTGAGCCCGTGCCATACCCGGAAGCATAGGTATAAAGTTCTGAGATTCTATGACAATACCCGCATTCAAACTTCCCATAGCCCGTCTCACCGGTGTGCGGCCCTACAAAAGCATCCATCTCATCTGCAATATCACTGTGACACTTCTCACAGGGCACATCGTTCCCCCCTGCTCCTAAATAATACCAGCTATGCTGCCCGCTGAAGAGCGATACCGTGCTTGGCAGTCCAAATATACCTGCCGCGACTACCGCAACCACCAGCAATACTATCTTTTTGCTTGCCATTATCTATAACCATGGTTCCTTTGGATACTTTGCATGGTAACTATTTATTTGGAACTCTTCCCGACTCTTTCTTTTAACCAAGTTCCTGTTATAAAAGAGAGGGAAAAAAATAACCCCTTAAAAAAGAAAAAGGGTTAATTATGCTTCAATTCTCACGGCTTAGTCCAGTTGTTCGATGTATTCGAATGCGTCACGTTCTCGCCACCTGCTGTGAAGCTGGGAATCGTCCAGTTACCTGCTTCGTCCTCACTTGCATTAAAGTCCAGATACACATTCTTTGTCCAGGTAATATTCACCCCGATTCTCGTATGGCATGCAATACATGCTTCATTCGCGCCTTCCATCAACGAATTGTTCATTGCATCGAGCACGAACTTCATATGCGCCGCCTTTTCGCCTGTATCGGCAGTCCATGGTGTTAGATCAAAACCACCTGCGGAAATGTCTGTTTTGCTCCACCAATAGTATCCATCAATTTTATGGCATGCAAAACAGTCATTGTACTCGGGATCCCACCCTGACCCATCCGGAAGCATGTGCTCATTCGCACCCTTAGCACCATCGTGACAATCCATACACTGGACCACAGTTGCGGCATGTGCCTCTTTCCCTGCTGTTGAACTGCTACCATAACCGCTCCCATAGGTATAATCAGTAAAGGGAGTCCTGTGGCACATAGCACAGGTTAAATTGCGATGTACACCATTCTCGCTACTTCCCATCTCATCTCCTATCTCCGCATGACACTTCTCACATGGCACATCATTTACTCCCGCTGAAAGGTCATACCAGCTATGCTGCCCGCTGAAGAGCGAGACCGAAGTCGGCAGTGCGAATGTACCGATTGCGACCACCGCAACCACCAGCAATACTAGCTTTTTGCTTTCCATATCCTTCCTCCCTATCCCCTGTTATAAAAAAGAGAAAAAAATAACCCCTGCTAAAAAAGAAAAGGGGTTATTTAGCTATTTCACGGCTTAGTCCAGGTGTTCGATGTATTCGAATGCGTAATGTTCGTGCCTCCGGCTGCGAAGTCCACAATAGTCCAGTTACCCTGTGGGTCCTCACCAGCAGTGAACTCCAGGTATTTGTTCTTAGTCCACGTGATGTTCACACCGATTCTCGTATGGCATGCGATACAGGCTTCGTTCGAGTCTGCCATCAGCGGGTCCTTTATTGCCTGGTTGATGAAGTCATTGTGTGCTGCATGCTCTCCTCCCGTCTTATTACCCCATGAGTAGTTATAGCATTCAGTTGCACCGGTACCATTGTAAACGGTGGAGTTCTTGAACCCCCCTGCGAATGGATAATTGCCACCTGTTCGCGTGTTATTCTCATGGCAGATCATACATGCTATGGCTTCCGCAGCGTGCGCTGTTGTACCTGGTTTAGGAGCAGCCCCCTCTGAGTTGTTATGACCACTTGCAACGCCTGTTCCTGTCACCCTATGGCAAAGACAGGAAGCCTCTCCTTTTTTCGCACTTAAACCTTTGTGCACACCATTGTCACCCGACACCATCTCATCCTCTATATCCTGATGACACTTCTCACAGGGCACATCGTTCCCCGTCGTCTTTCCTAAATCATACCACGAGTGCTGCCCGCTGAAGAGCGAGAGCGTACCCGGCAGTGCGAATATCCCGACTGCTACGACTGCAATAGCCAATAGTACTATCTTATTTGCGCTCATTTCTTATCTCCGTTTTCACCTCCTAATTTCTTTATTCTTTCGCTCTTACTATTCTAAATATATACCAAAGACGGAGGGTAATAAAAAGCTTTCGCTTTTTTCGTGCCCAGTATGGTATCCCACAGAGGCTACTTAATGGGAGATACTGGTATTTGCAGCATTTAAAAAAGAGTTCTCTGTTGCTCAAACTATGAACTATTGTAGTTCGTCAGCAATACCATCCCTTCGCTTTCCCCGCTTCTCCCCCCCCCGGAGCGGGGCAACTTCATCGTTGTAGATAAAGTATACCTTTCCTCGTATTTATATAGCCACATAACAAAAAATAAATTATAGATACAGATTAACGCAGATTAACACAGACAAAAAAAGAAAAATCCGTGTAAATCCGTGTAAATCCGTGTCTCAAATAGAAGGAAGTTATATTTTATATACAATAAAAAAACCACAAGATTTCACAAGATTAACACAAGAAAATGATGCCCGGATTCATGATGCAGGATACAAGTTTAGGGATGCATCATGCATCTTGCATCATGCATCTTCAATTGTTTTCTCGTGAAATAAACCCATTCTGAGTTTTAGAAGAAACCCGTAGGGTTTCCTGTGGACGTGGGCAGAGCCCACGATGTGTAATCGTGTATTATGCCCGTTGTGCAGTTACGGCACCAGGATTGCGAGGATGATCGTCACCCACATGAGCATGAGCAAGCTGATTACCCACTTGAAGTTGCTCTCTATTCGGTTGCCCAACCGCCGTCCCAGTTCTTCTATCTTCTCCATCGTTTCGTGCCGTAATGCGTTAATCCCGTTATCGGTTTCGTGCCGTAAAGCGTCAATCCGGTTATTGGTTTCGTCAAGCCGGCTATTGGTCTCGTGCCGTAAAGCGTCAATCCGGCTATTAGTTTCGTCAAGCCGGCTATTGGTCTCGTGCCGTAATGCGTCAATCCGGTTATTGGTCTCGTCAAATCGGTTATTGGTCTCGTGCCGTAATGCGTCAATGCGGGTATTGGTCTCGTCAATCCGTCTATGCAATCCCGCTATTTCCACACCCAATCCCGCCATCTGCCTGTTCTGTATCAACATTCCAAGCACGAGACAGTCATCAGTTGTTATTTTACGCTCATCCACTATGCGCTCCACCCTTACCTTCCTGTCCTCTTCCAGTAATTGAAATACCAGCTCTTCCTCGTTGTTCATCTCATCTCATCTCATCAATTGTATAAATAAATTCGCTCATGCTATATATGTATAGTACTTGTTATAGCTGTTGTGAAGATGCAAGATACAAGATGCAAGTGGGAGCACGAAAACAGAGTTCTGTTTTCTATTCTCTGTTTTCTTCGCCTCACCTCAAACCTGTATTGTATCCTGCATCTTGAATCCTAGCAGCTAAACAAATACTATGTATATATTGCTACAACCTTTACTATTCTCAAACTTGAATCTTAGACAACGCGAAAAATGGGTAAACATCAGAAGCGGATAGCGGCACCTCGAAGCTGGCGAATAGAACGGAAGACCGCATACTGGACGGTAAAGCCCATGCCGGGGCCGCATCCACGGAATAGAAGCATACCGCTACTCTTAATCGTGAGAGATATGCTGAAATTAGCGGACTACAGTAAAGAAGCGAAGCGGATATTGCACGAGGGTAACATCTTAGTTGATGGAAAGCGGCGTAAAGACCACAAGTTCCCGGTTGGCATCTTTGACATCCTTTCCATTCCCGCTATCGGCGCAAATTATATCGTGCTGCTGGACAGGAAGGGGAAATTAGCGCTGGTGGCGCTGGGTGAGGAAGGGGCGTCAAGGAAACTGTGCAGGGTGAACAATAAGACGATGATAAAGCGCGGCCAGGTGCAATTGAACCTGTACGACGGCAGGAACATTCTAACGGGTGGCAGAGAGGAGATAAGAACGCATGATTCTATCATGATTGCTCTGGACTCAAACGCGATATTGCAACGATTTGCATATAAAGAGGGTAGCAAAGTGATGGTGATCGGCGGTACGCATTCCGCTCAGACAGGTGAGATAGAGGAGATAATGACTGTACGAAGTCCAGAGCCAAATGTGGTAAAGATAAAGCCGCTGGACGGCGGGGATAGTTTCGAGACGATTGATGAATACGTCTTTGTGGTGGGCGAAGAGAAAGTCGAGATACCCGGGTTTGAAAAATCATGAAATAATAATAATAATGAAGGAGGCACGAAATGACTAAAACGACTGAAACGACTGCGAACAACAACCCGATGAGGCGAATAGAAGTGGATAAAGTAGTGATAAACATGGGCGTAGGCGAAAGTGGCGAGAGATTAGCAAAGGCAGAGAAACTTTTGAGTAATCCTTTAATTGCGGGCCAAAAGCCTGTTAAAATCGCTTCTAAGAGAACTATCCAGACCTGGGGCATAAAAAAGGGCGAAGCCATTGCATGTAAAGTCACGCTCAGGGGCGAACGAGCAAAGGAGTTCCTTAAACGCGCATTTAACATACAAAATCGGTTGATGTCTTATCAATTCGATACAGTCGGTAATTTCTCGTTCGGCATCGCGGAACATACGGATTTCGGCATTCATTACGAGCCTAAGATAGGTATTTTCGGGATGGATGTCTCGGTCTCTTTAAAAAGGCCGGGCTACCGGATAAAAGAGCGGCGAATACAGAAGAAGAAGGTGCCTGCTAAGCATAGAATAAACAGGGCGGATTGCATCGCGTTCCTCGAGAAGGAATATGGAGTGGAAGTGATGGAGGAAGAAGAGTAATAAATAGCATGACTTCCTCCGTTCCTGCGGCTAAAAATTCGCTGCATCAGTCAAAAAAAGAAAATCCGTGTAAATCTGTGTAAATCCGAGTCTCAAAGAGAAGGAAGTTATACTTTAGTTATACAATAAGAAACGTTTTAAATGCACATCGGAATCATCACATGTGAGATTTTGAGAGCCGAAATAAGAGCTGTAATAGCAAAAACGGGCATCACGACTGTATTTATCGTGCTCTCCGAAACCAATAATCCCGTGATATGCGTACTGAATAAAGAAGTAACCAGGCGGTTTTTGCATAATCTGGCTAAGGATGGCATAGAGATAAAGATAAAGGAAAAGACCTTTGAACGGATAGTAAAGGAAATTCGTGAAGATAACATCACGGATTCGTTGATCATTAAAGTGATGGAGTTGAGGATGCATGATTACCCGGATAAGTTACTGGCTGAGATAGAAGAAGGACTGACGAATTTGAGTGCAGTGGCGGATATTGTCCTGTTAGGATATGGTCTATGCGGAAACAGTGCTAAAGCGATAGAGCGTGTAATCCAGGAAGCAAAAGTGCCGGTGGCTATTCCAAGGGACGAAGAAGGACTCATATTGAACAATTGTATAGAGATTGCGCTTGGTAAGACGAAGGTGAAGTCACTGCTGCGTGAAGAGATAGGGACTTTTTTCATGACTCCAGCCGGGGCATCTATTATAAAGGAGCCACAGGTAATCCTGGAATCATCTATTAATATCATAGCTGGTCAGATGACCCGAAATGCACGTATGGATACAGAGAAGATAATAAAAATATTGAAGAGCCATTATAAACGTGTCGTGAAGATATGCTATTCCGAAGCCGATGATAAAGACGGAGAATACCGGGAGACCATTGAAAACTTTGCGCGGAAATTTGGACTGAAGATTAAGACCGAGACAGGGTCGTCAGAAATCATGCTCGATGCGTTGCAGAGAGTTAGTTAGTAACACATCTTCGATTAACCGCTTTGCCCACTTCAACTTCTTCTTCTTTCGCGCGCTTACGCTCTCATCCCCAAAATCAAAACCTGCGAGCTCTATTCGTCTCGCACCGAACTCCGTCGCAATGAACACGCATCTGTCACCATCTGTGAACCCGCCGAAGTTGTAAACATTATGAAGTGGCATGCTCTGCGTGGTGCATATCACGTTCGCATTTAACGCCGGCAGTATTTTTATCAGCATCTCTATGTTATCCCCGTGTGCATGCACCACCATTATCGCGCCAAGCCGGTTTGCATATATTATATCAGCAATATTACCGTCAAGGTCAGTAACTACAATGTCCGGTATTATACTCGCATTGCGTAGCAGAACCGAAGTAGCCCCATCTGCTGCTATTACAACGCGTGAAGGGGTAAAAATAGCCCTCTCCTTTATATCAGCCTCCAAACAAGGTGCATTACCGCATATTATCACCTCTTTACCGTTTAACAGCCGTTCTATCTCCGCTTTCACTATATCTACATTAATATCCCTTTGACTCATTATATCAGCCGCTATCCGTGCCGACTCTTCGTCTTTTCTCCTATCGAACCCAAAATCGTCCAATATCTCCTCGTATGTTGGCTCCCAATCGCTATATTGCATGGTATGTATCACAGAGGATGTTTATCGTTGGAATAATAAATACTCCTAGTATTCTTTTCGTCATGATTGATTGATTATAGTAGCTAGTAGCGCGAATGGGGAAAGAGGGGAAAGGAAGTGGAACAGAGCACAGCTCGAAAGAGAAGGCAATACAGGTAATATTAGGCTGTGGGAGCATAGGCACCGCGGTGGCGAAAGAGCTGGTAGGGCAGGGGAAGGAGGATGTGGTCATCGTAGATATAAACGAGAAGAAAGTGGAACTGCTGAAGGAGGAAGACTTCATTGCGTTTGCAGGTGACATAAGCGAGCCCGGTGTGGTTGACAACCTGAGAACCGAGGGCGAGCCCGAAGTGTTTTTTATCCTGAGCAGTGACGGCGAAGTGAACAAGAAGGCGGCGATGCGGGCTAAAGAGCGATTCCCAGAAGCTCAATTGGTAGTACGAGCAATTAGCCCCGGGGATAAAGACGCGATGAAAGAGTTAGATGTTGACGTGATTTTGGCTACCCCGGATATAACAGCGCGAGCAGCGATGGAGTTCCTGGAGCGGATGAAGTTCCGGAAGAGAGCAAAAGAATTGATCGCGACGATAGAAGCGATAAAAGAGGTGAGAGGAGGTAAGTTAGGAATTGTGATTCACGACAGCCCGGACACGGATGCTATCGCTTCTGCTCTTGCACTGAAGTACATAGCAAGACACGTGGGTGTATCAGCGGATATATTGTACCGTGGTGAGATAGGGCATCATGAGAATCGCGCTTTTTTGAACATCCTGGGGATAGAAATGCGGAGGATAGAGGAGGAGGATGCTTTTAATGATTATGAGAAGCTGGCACTGGTAGATGTTGCAGTTCCAGGCGCAAACAATCCATTACCACCGGGAAGTAAAGTAGACATCATTATAGACCATCATGGGGCGAATAATCATGGAAAGGCAGTAGATGCGGATTTTATTGACATCCAACCAGATATTGGGGCGACATCCACGATAATGATGCGGTATCTGCAGGAATTGGATCTGCCCGCGGATAAAGTGCTGGCAACTGCTCTTTTGCATGGCATAAGAACGGATACAGATGGGTTCAGGCGAGAGACGCACACATCAGATTTCTCCGCCGCTGCCTTTCTTTACGTAACTGCGGATAAAGACCTTTTAGAGCAGATAGAGACGCCACCAATGTCTACGGAGATGCTGAACGTAATAGGCAGTGCGATACAGAACAAGAAGATAAAGGGGAGTTATTTGATTACAAACGTGGGAGCAGTGACGAATCGGGATGCGATCCCGGAGGCTGCGGATTATTTGCTTAATCTGGAAGGGATCACAACAGTGATGGTGATAGGGCTATGTGAGGACAGGATATGCATTTCAGGACGGAGTAAGGACATAAGGGTAAATATAGGTGATGCTTTTGTCCATGCGTTCCACGAGATAGGTTCGGCAGGGGGGCATGCGACGATGGCGGCGGCGCAGTTACCTCTGGGCGTCTTCAGTGTAGTAAAGGATAAAGAGGTGATTATGCAACTTGCAGAAGATGCGGTCTCAAGACGTTTCCTGGCGGTATTGAAGGAAAAACAGAGCGAATAATTATAATTATAGTTTCACCATCTGTGCATGTGGCACACCAGCCACGGAGATTATATTGGCTTCTTCGATAAACGAGTTAGCGAGTGCGCATCTTATCGCTCGTTCGCCCACCAGATTCGCAATGGTCGCTTGCTCAAGAGAAGCTACTACCTCCTCTTCTGTGACCGCTTCACCCTTGTAGAAACTTTCCGTAATCTTAAGATTCAGTTCACCTTCGGCAAAGCTCTTCCCTACCAACTCCACATCGCATACTGCTACAAGGAGGGTCAATCCACTGCGGTGCTTCTTTACGTATATCTCCTTTCGGCTGTACACGTAAAAGAGTAGACGTTCATAAAAGAAAAGTTATTCTACCACTATTTATTATTTAAATCTCCCATCAGAAAGAAGTAGTGATGAGAGAGAGAGAGATGGGCTCGTAGCTTAGATTGGTTGGAGCGCTCGGCTGATAACCGAGAGGTCCGGAGTTCAAATCTCCGCGGGCCCATTAACACCTTCTACTAAAGTAACAGAGAGGAGAAATAATCAGTAACGTTTTATCAAAGAATAATAAATGATAGAATAATAGAATAATAGAATGGTGAAGGGCAATGGGAATTGAAACAAGGGTAATTTTAATCTCACCCGATTCTGAGATAACACCTGCGCAGGTGAAAGGTAAGATCTTGTCTATAATTAGCGAGGCAGGTACAGACAAGGGGGAAGTGATAGTAAAAGAGACGTGTTATGGGGTGCTGGTAGAGGGCGAGGAGAAGGTAGTGAGAGAGGTCGTGGAAGAGGTGAGGGAGATGGACAAGAACGGTATATTCTCCAAACCCCGCGGGTTCCCCATCGGGGACACGAGGATATGCCGGGCAACGCGACGGGGAGGGCCCAGACCGGGCTTTCACCAGTTGGAACTTGAATCCGCACTGCTGCCTAAAGTGAGAGAAGCGCTGGATAGGATAGATAAATATAGGGAAATGATAAACAAAAAGAGATGAGTGATAGAGAGTTACCATCCATGTACGTAGGGGAAGCGTTGGTAGGCGAGGGCGTGGAAGTTGCGCACATTGATTTGATGATCGGGGACAAGAACGGACCGGTAGGCACGGCTTTCGCCAATGCCTGCAGTCAGTTGTCCGTGGGGCACACACCGATATTCGCGGTGATAAGACCGAATCTACCGGTTAAGCCTTCTACATTGATTGTGCCGAAGGTGACCGTGCAGAGCATGAAGGATGCGGAGAAGATATTTGGACCTGCACAGAGTGCAATAGCGAAAGCAGTTGCGGACTCGGTGGAAGAAGGGGTGATACCGGAAGATAAGGCAGAGGACCTCATGATAATCGTAAGCGCATTCCTGCATCCCCATGCGAAGGATTATAATAAGATATACAGGTTCAATTACGGCGCTGCGAAGTTAGCGATAAAGCGAGCAATGACGGGATTCCCGGATATAAAGAAGGTATTATATGAGAAAGACAGGTCAAGACACCCTTCTCTGGGCATGAAAGTGACGAAGTTATGGGACCCGCCGTATTTGCAGGTCGCTCTGGATATACCGAACTGGGAGCAGATGGGACGTGTAGTGAAGGAGCTGCCCAAGAACGACCATCTAATCATAGAGGCAGGTACGCCATTGATAAAGCGATATGGGGTGGATATAGTAGGTAAGATAAAGGAGATAAAACCTGAGACGTTTGTGATTGCGGATTTGAAAACGCTTGATACTGGTAACTTAGAAGCGAGAATGGTTGCGGATTCAGGTGCAGATGCCGTGGTGATTTCCGGCTTAGCACCTCATCAGACGATAGAGAAGGCGATAACAGAAGCGAGAAAGACGGGCATCTATTCCAGTCTGGATATGTTGAACGTGGCAGACCCGTTAAAAGTGATTGAGGGATTGAGGACGAGTGGGTTTATGCCAGATGTGATAGAACTGCACCGTGCAATAGATGTGGAACAGGATGAGCCGCATGCCTGGGGCAATATCGAAGAGATAAAGCGGATAGGCGGTAAGGTACTGGTCGCGGTGGCTGGTGGCATAAGGGAAGAGAGTGCACCGGTCGCGTTGAAAGGTGGTGCGGATATTCTAATCGTGGGCAGAGGGATAACGAATGCGAAGGATGTAGAAGGCGTGAGCAGGAGATTTTTGAGGTTGATGAAGGAGGAGATAGACCAGTACAGGGTGATGACTGACTTCTGACATGGGAGAGGGGACACAGAACACGGACTATTCCGGGGATACAACGATAAATGTCTCCACTGTGGGTGACGGACGCAATCCGCGACATCACGTACTTAACAGCATTGTTTGTCGGGGTCTATCTACTGTTTGTTAATTCATATCCACGCTTTTAAAAGCGACTGAATCAGTAGATCGTTATCCGCATCCAACCTCACGGAGAACCTGATATGAGCAGGCAGCCCAAAGGAAGTGCAGTCTCTTACCACGAGTCCCTGCTTCAAAAGCGCCTTCTTCTGCTTGCTTGCATCGCCTACGTCAAGGATAAAGAAGTTCGTATCCGAATGAACCGCGAGTGCCTGCTCTATTATTGTCTTACTCCGCTCTATCTGCGCCCTCGTATCCTTTAGAAAAACGTCACCTGCCTCGCCCGTTACTGCCATCCCGATTTTATCCGCAAACACGCTCACACTCCAGGGTACTTTTATCTTCCGCATCGTCTTTATCAGCCCCGCCGTGCCGATGGCATAGCCTATTCTCACACCCGGTATCGCGAACGATTTCGTCAATGAACGCAGTATGAGCAAATTCCGGCTGGTGGAGATGGCACTATGCGATGGATAAGCAGCATCTACAAAATCCACATACGCTTCGTCAATCACCAATAAAGCGTCTATTCGCTCCGATTCCTCTATTAGATGTTTCAAGTCGGATTTTGCGAGATATTGACCGGTGGGGTTATTCGGATTGCAAAGGAATACCACATCTCCGGGCTGCATCGCCTCTACTATTAGCTCTGGTTTGATTTGCAGTTCGGGCATTTCTATTCGTTTTACCGACGCACCAATCACCCGCGAGGCTATTTCGTATTCGCCATAAGTATGCTTCAGCATCAGTACTCGATCAGCCGCAAAAGAGTGCGCTACAAGCTGTATGAGTTCCGAAACGCCTGCTCCTACCAGTACTTCTTCCCCTAAGCATCCATATTTTCGCGCGAGTTTCGCGCTCAATTCGCGATTTTCACTATCCGGATACCTGCTCAGTTCTGCCAGAGCGTCAGTGATCGCATCGAAAACGAATTCCGGTGGTCCATAAGGATTTAAATTCGTACTGAAGTCTAATAGTTTGCTTACCACTGTCTGTTCACGTTTCCCGCCGTGCTCACAGACCTTTAGCGTAGATAGCTCAGCTCTTGGTTTTACCACCTTTATTTTAGCCCCTATAATTGTTCGTAACCCAAAGCAGCCTTCAATATCTTATCCTCATCAAAATGCTTACCTACAAGCTGCAAACCAATTGGCATCCCGTTAGAGAATCCACAAGGAATGGAGATAGAAGGCACACCCGCAAGATTGATAGGTACAGTATTAACATCCGCCATATAAAGGGAAAGCGGGTCGTTTATCCGTTCTCCGAGCTTGAATGCGACAAACGGCATTGTCGGCATTGCCAGTATGTCACACGACTTCAAAACGTTATCAAATTCACGCTTTATCAGTGTGCGTACTTTTAACGCTTTCAAATAATATTTACCGTAGTAACCAGCAGAAAGCGCATAAGTGCCGAGAATAATCCGCCTCTTCACTTCTTCTCCAAATCCTTCGCCCCGTATCCGGGAGAAAGTAGTCTGCCAGTCCTCGTCCTTTTCCAGCCTGAGTCCGTAACGCAGTCCGTCAAACCGTGCAAGGTTTGATGACGCCTCGGACATCGCGATGATGTAATACGCTGCGAGTGCATATTTCATATTTCGCATCTTTATTTCTGCGTATGTCGCACCTAACGCCTCGAACCTGTGAACCGCATTCCAAACCGCCTTCTCCACTTCCGGCGCTATACCCGTGATGAACTCCTCCGGAACTCCTATATTCATGCCTTTGAAGTCCGCACCAGCACTGTCTGCACTCTCGTTTAACCACGAGCAGCGGTAGTTCGTAGATAAGTTATTATTCTGCTTTACCTGCGTGCTGTCCCGTTCATCTTTCGCCGATAATACTTCTAATAGCAATGCAGTATCGGTTACATTCGCAGCCATCGGGCCTATTTGTTCCAGTGAATTCGCATACGCAATGAGCCCGTATCTCGAAACGAGCCCATAGGTAGGCTTCAATCCCACGATGCCACAGAAAGAAGCGGGACATCTTATAGAGCCACCGGTATCGGAACCGAGCGCAAGGACTGTCTCATTCGCGGATATCGCCGCGGCACTACCACCGGAAGACCCACCAGGCACACGGCTGAGGTCATACGGGTTCTTAGTGGCACCGTAATAGCTCGTTTCTGTTGATGTGCCCATGCAGAACTCGTCCATGTTCGTTTTTCCTAATATTATCGCGCCTTCTCGCGTCAGTGCCTCTATCACCGTGGCATCGTAGGGCGGGACATAACCCGTAAGAATCTTAGATGCGCACGTGGTTTGAATGCCCTCTGTCGAGATGCTGTCCTTGATGGCTATGGGCACGCCGAGCAGCTTCTTACAGTTGTATTCGTCCTCTACTCTTCGGTTGTTATTATCCACGGCTATCGCTTGTTCCAGTGCCCTGGCTTTGTTTAGCGTGATAAAGCAATTTAATTCGCTTTGTTCTATTCGCTCATAGATGCTCGTGATTAGTGCTTCACACGATATATCGCCTGATTTTATACCTTCTACTACTTCAATTGCAGTTAACTTATCGTTCATTGTATAGTATAGTATAGGGGTATGATATTTCTTTGGTAAAGCCTTCCTTTTTTATGATATAAAAATGAAACTCAAGTCATGTAGAAAAGGTTATAAGGAGGGCACACATCGTGTGGTTTCTCCAGCAGATACTTTAGCGCGGATAGAGCCGAAGCTGCCCGTTGCCGGTATTGAACGGCTTACGGACATCACCGGACTTGACCGGATAGGGCTACCCGTATTTACGTGTATGCGATCCGCAGTGGAAGGAGGCGCGGTATCTGTGTACAAAGGTAAAGGCACGACAGCGGAAGAAGCGCGAGTGTCTGCTATGATGGAAGCAGTGGAACGATATTCCGCGGAAGTCAAAGACCGGGAACTTTTAGTGGCCAGTTATTCGGGTCTTATCAGTGCGGAGAATGCTTTAAATCCCGAAGAGTTGATTCTGCCACCTTATGTGAAGAATGTAGAGGAAATAAGCATCCCGTGGGTGAGGGGGTATGACTTGATAGAGGCAGAGGAGATATACGTGCCTGCATGTGCTGTTTTTCATCCATTACCGCCTCGATATGACCGGGTCCGGCTGTTCAGAACGAATACGAACGGATTGGCATCTGGTAACGAGCTGGAGGAAGCGATTTTTCATGCACTTGCGGAGCTGGTAGAACGAGATGCCTGGTCGTTGGTGGAAATCACACGTAATACAGGTGCAGTTGTGCAGCTAAAAGAGAAAGAAGACCGGCTACGGAAATTCATGGCTAAATTTTCGGATGCTGATATTCTGCTGCTGATACGGGATATAACGAGCGACCTCGGCATTGCGACCTTTGCCGCGGTCTCGGATGACCTGCGGTTGAAGGACGCCACTCTGCTCACTACCGGAATGGGAACGCATACAGATGCGCGGGTTGCGATAATGCGAGCACTTACGGAAGTTGCACAGAGTAGACTCACGCAGATATACATTGACATTGCGAAGAATGATACCACGATAACGGATATGAGAAGGATAATGGGGTATGAATGGATGCGAAAGAAGAATAAGCATTGGTTCGACAATTCGGTGCATACCGAGTTCGAACGTGTGCAATCCAGAGATAGTGATAATTTCCTCGATGATATAAACTACACCGTGGAGCAGATACGGAAGGTAGGGTTGGAACGAGTGATAGTAGTAGATTTGACGAGGGCGGAGATTGGTGTTCCCGTAGTGCGGGTAATCGTGCCAGGATTAGAGGTGTATACGGTAGATGCAGAACGGATAGGGGAGAGGTGCAGGAAAGCTCGGAGTGATTCGCGATAGATACATAAGCCGCTAAGAAACCACGACATCACCTATCTCGCGTTCCTGCATGTCATTCACATAAGTCATGGTACCGCGGATAATCCGGGTTAGCACATATATCAAAGCAACGCCATACACCATACACATCATGAGGAAGAGGGATAGGATATAACGCCATTCAACTCTTAGTTTATTCAAATTCGTTTCTGTATCCTCTGCCATAAGTAGCTCACCTGCGAGCCTGTACTTCTTTGACGCAACCTCCAGGTATTTCTCCGCGGTCTTATAGCTCCAGGAAGCAGTATCGTAATTATAAGGATTTGTAAGCAGATAAGTATCCCGGAATCTACTGAGGTCGTTCTCCTGGCTATTTAATATGCTATTCTCTGCCTGGATACGAAGGTCTGTTGCATCACCTACCAGTTCATCATGCTTAGCCATCATATGCGACTCTTCATAGACGCAGTCCAATCGCTTTCCCTTATCATTTAGCAGTCCGTATAACGTGGCTGCGTATTGATACGAGAACGCGGATTCAAGCACCGTCTCGTTCTCTTTCAACTTGCTTACATCATTCGTGGGCATTGCGTGCTCTACTGCTTTCTTTATGTTCCAGCCACGTAATTCAAGCCTCTTCGCTTCGGCAGTCAAGACTTCATTCGTTGTCCTATCTGCACCTATTGAGATACCGTTGGCATAGCCGGACAGATCCCAGTTGCTCAGTTTGGAATTCACACTTATTATGGATGTTGATACCCGGGCTGTCCATAACGCCTCTACCGTCTTACCATAGTTTTCTGCATCACTATATACTATGCTATCGTTCAACGAAGATAATAGCGATAGTGACCCTTTAGTCAATACAGGTATCCGTTGCCAGTCATCTGCTTCTATATTGCTTCGGTCCACCGTTCTGAGCAGCTCTACACCGTTTGATATGAGCCCTTCAGAAGACGGGTAGCGTCTGTATAACAGGCTATTTCTGTACCACTGTAAGCGTTTTAGCATCTCGTTGATATTCATCGGCACGACCTTAGCCGTTATATCTATCCGCTTTGCGCTTATCCCGCGAGCACTGATGTAATATTTCCAGGAATAGTACTTAGGCACCGCTTCCAGGCCAGGTTCAATCGTGAGCCTAACGTTCCTTGATTCGCCGGCTGGTATATCCACGAACGCGCGCACTTCCTTTAGCCAATCGCTGTGTGCATCACTGGACGAGAGCCGTAAATCCTCTACCGGCTTATAACCGTAGTACTCAGTTAATGTTAGATTCAGCCTTTTCGTATCATAGCCGGTCTCTTTCAGCTCTAAAGAGTTGAACTCAATAGAAAGAGGAGAAGAAGAGAAATAGGGCGATGTGGAGGAGATGGTGAAATCCACGGGCCATAAGATCACTATTGGTATGGGCACATCTTTTCCATACCCTGCCCCGCCGGCATCTATATCTAAATATCCGTAATATGTTCCTTCGGGTGCATCATATGGTGCAGAGATCGCTATTTCTATATAGCCTGAACTATAACCGTTGACATAAGAGGGATAGTTCTTTACCGATAGCGAGATACCGCCCGAAGGACTGGTTAGCCGTGGCGGATTAAGGGGCATTTGCTGACAGCCAGTATTACTAACCTTGATTTTTGCTGTTGCCTGATATGTATGATGCTCAGTCTTAGGTCTGTTAAATGTTATAGTTGTGGTGGAGGGGTGGTGGTCGTAAGAAAGTTTAGCCGGGCAGCAAATTTCTCCTTTTAAATCAATGATGTAACTTCCTGCTCCTTCTTCGGTACTTGAAACGCGGTATGTCCATGAGTGGTATCTTACACAATTATCGCGTGTGACTCCGCGGGGCGCAAAACTAAAGGTAACTGGTTCAGAACCTCCAGCATCTATCTTAAAGCTGTTAGGACTGGCAGTCACCCACTCATTTCCCGCGGTCTTTGTTAGGCTCACCACTATTGACTTATATCCAAGCGTCTCCGAAAAAGTCACCAATTTGCTCGTCGAACCATTTGCACCTATCGTATCAAAAGTCACGGGAGTTGGTGGAACTTTTAATTCCGCTTTATGCTCGATGGTAATAGGAATGTCTATTTCATGAGGTTCGCCATGTCCCACCACTTTAACTCTACCAGTATGCACTCCCTTACTCAAAGTGCTTTCCAGCTTGATTGTAAGTGATATCTGCACCGAGTCGTGGCGATCAATACTTCCTGAAGATGGGGTGATTGTTATTCCTGGTTCAGTAGTGCTATCCGATACACTATATGTAATAGTTTCATTTAGATTATTTGTAATCGTGATGCTCGTTGATGCATAGAAGTAAGGGGTAGTAGATTTGGGCGTGGTAAACGTTTTGCTCAGAGGTTCATCATGACCTGTCACAGTTATACTATCAGCTGAAGCGCTGTTCACCAATAGCACGAACAACGCAAAAACTGCAACTACAATTGCTATCGCTTCCCTTTCTTTTCGCATTTCTCTCCTGCGTCCTATTACATCTCAATTCAATTCTTCCTTAAACCTCTCGTCACCTCACCCCAGCTTCTGAAAACCTTCCATCTCCTTTAACTCCCGTTTTCTACTTTACGGAGGCTGTCCCCCAATTAATGATCAACACGGGTACTTAAAGTTAATTATTGCGTGAACACGTAAAAAGTTCCCTACTTTAGATACCGAATTAGCTAGCTACTAACATCCGAATCGTAGCGATGACCGGCATATTCCTCTCCAATTTACCCCAGATCACCTTCAGATTGTGCGCCGACGGCGTTCACCCGTGTAACCGTCACTGGTAATTGCCCTTATTTTGCCTCCTCCCGCGCACTCCGATCTGAACGGGCGTGGTCAGTGCAATCCGGTGTAACGTCATTGGTGACGATTAGCCCCGTAGAGCTTATCCGCTTCTTCGTCTATTGCGATTCCGCGCTCTATTATCCATAGTTTCACCCACAACTCTTTTATAATAACCACTATTTTATACCTATGGAACAAGTTATAGAAGCCGTTAGCAGTATGGACAGATGTCCTTTCTGTGGCTCAAAATTCCCCGCAAGATCTTT
>JBAQFZ010000142.1:0-60644 GCA_049287525.1 Halobacteriota archaeon
TATGAGGGTTTTGACTGTTTCCTTGTCACTAAAATCTATGCTTTCTGGATCCAGAGTTACTATCTCTTCAGGGATAGTGGTAGCCATAATAAATACGCATTTGAAATATCGCCTTATAAAGCTTTCGATTTTTATTTTAAAACCCACTGGGTATTGAGCAATTACGGAACATGCTATAAGGGACTGAGTTCATGAGGTAAGAGAAATGGCGATAGAACTATCGGGCAGCACAAAAAAGGTGTACGATGCGATGTTAAAGAAAGGTGCGACAAGCGAGGGAAAAGCAAAAGGGATGGAGGATATTGTAAGAGAAGCGAAAATCCCGAAGGGTGCGGTTGCGAACAGCATAAACGAGCTGATAAAGAAGAAACTTGTGAAGAGGAAAGCGGGAGAAAAGACTGCAAAATACTACATAACTGGATGAGATTCAAAGCGGAGAAATATCTGGTCTACTCGCTATTTTTCGCCATTGCATATCGCTCTGTGATAAAAGCCCTCTTCGCTTTGTATTTTACTTTCGCTTCATCATAGCCGTATTCATCCACGAGTTTCGCGAGTAATCGCTCTTTGCTTCCCCCGTTCAGCGCTAAATCGGCCAGCACTGCTTTCACTACCTTCTCCTTCGCATCGGCGCTTTTCTCGCTCATCTTACGCTTACCTCAGGTACAACTGATATATCTATTCCTGTTAGATTAAATAAGTAAAGTTTAACTATCGCGGGCTTTTTAGATACTGTCAGTACAGATTTGCCTCTGTAAATGGAGGACGAGAAATAGATGGAAATAACAATAACAGTGCTGAGGTTAGGACACCGTCCAGAGAGAGACAAACGAATAACCACGCATGTCGGATTAGTAGGACGCGCATTAGGAGCAAAAGGCATGCTACTCGCTTCGGCGGATAAAGGCATAGAGCGAAGTATAAGAGAAGTGACGAGGCGATGGGGTGGCGACTTCTTTGTTAAGAACGGCGTCAAATGGCGTGACGAGATAACTACCTGGAAGCAGGAAGGCGGGAAAGTGTGTCACCTGACGATGTACGGTGAGAACATCCTCGACGTGATAGATGAAATAAGAAACAACACGACCCGTATAATGGTAATAGTAGGAGCGGGGAAGGTACCTCATGATGTGTTCGACACTGCGGACTGGAACATCGCCGTGGGTAATCAGCCGCATTCAGAAATAGCTGCTCTAGCTTTATTCCTCAACTATTTGCAACAGGGTAAAGAGCTAAAAGCGGAATTCAAGCATGCGAACCTGGAAATAGTGCCAAAGAGACGAGGTAAAGAGATGAAAAAGAAAGCCAATACAGAACTTTACTGAACGGGTGTAAGAATTTAGGTTATGGCGGGTCCTCGATGGTGTCACGGAATGGAACTATGCTATCTACCCAACGTCATGAACCTCGCACACTTATTCTGTAACGTCCCCTCAGCTTTTTATGTGAGGAAACTACTTTGGTGTTTAGAGGATAGCGTATTCAAAAACGATGCCGGGACCAATAAGGGTTTTGCATGTGGAAGACGAGAAGGGTGCTCGAGATGTAACAAGGTTGTTCCTGGAAAAGAAGGGTCATAACGTTTATAAAATCACACAGGCATTATCAGCGGAGCAGGGATTGGAGAAGGTGGAAAACGCTGAGTTTGACGTCATAGTCTCTGATTACAAGATGTCGGGGATGGATGGACTCGAATTTCTGAAAGAGTTGAGGAACAGAGGAAACGACACACCGTTTATTCTATTCACGGGAAAAGGCGAAGAGAAAGTGGCGATAGAGGCATTAAATAAAGGAGCGAACAGATATATCAAGAAGCAGGGACGTCCAGATGTTCTATTTGATACGCTGGGGCGCTATATTCAAGAGGTGCTAGTTGAGAGGCGAGAAGCGCAGGAAGATTATCGTGTCGCATCTCCACCTCTTAAAGGGAGGGAAGTAAAGGGGGGGAAGGAGATAAAATCTTTTGAGTCCCTTCCACCTGAGTCTGACTTCAAACTCTCTGCGGAACTGGATAAGGATACATACATGCCTGGTGAGGAGCTGATGTGCAGTGTAAAACTGTTAGTTCCGGAAGATATTTCGGGTCGCATGGAGGAGCGGCCGAAAGTGATATTCCAGTTATTCTTAGATGATGAACTTCTGGAAACACGGGAGAGGCGGGTGTTGGTTTCGGGGCGAGATCACGTTGAGGAGTTCCGAATAATCCTTGATACCACAGGCTCCGCACTCATAGTTGTATCTACACTGGGGCACACCGTCAAACTTCCTTTTAAGATAAAGGATGATTTTTCCGACGTTGGTACGTTATCTACGGACCTGGAGAATATGTTGAAGGAGGAAGGTCTTGAACATCTCATTGTCCAGAAGCAGCGTGGAGAAAAGAGGAAGAGGTAGGAGGGAGAAGAAAGGTTCAGTCGAAGAATCCTTCCTTCTTCATATCTGTCAGCCACTCGATGTCCCGCTCCAGTTGCTCGAGTTCTTCTTCGGTTACCTCGCCTTGCGACTGCAACATCTCAAATTCTGACCTTAACATCATTAATTTCAGGTATAAAAACCCGATAATAACCCAGGATATTACAAGGGCACCATACAAGATTGGACCTGGTACACTCATGCCTTCATGCCTTCACCCCCAAAGACTTCAGAAGCCGGCTTATAAAACCTGACCTACTCGCTTCCTTCTCAACTACGTCTAACGGGCCAATATTTGCGAGTTTTCTGGCAACGGCTTTAAATTGCTTTGCCGCCGGAGAGCCTGGTTCTCTTACAACAACCGGAACTTTAAGTGCCGCGGATTTCATTACACTTCGGTCGTTAGGTATCACGCTTATAATCGGTACTTCAAGCAGTTCTGCTATCCTGCTCGCACTAAGCTCACTTTTCATGCCCATCACTCTATTAATGATTGCACCTTTCACCCTTCTACCTACAATGTCAGTTATAAGCTTGGTCTTCAGAGCATCTGTGATGGAAGGGAGTTCGGGATTGACGATAAGAACGACTTCATCAGAGACCGCAAGAGGAATCACCGATTCTTTGCTGATACCCGCAGGTGCATCTATCAGTATGAACTCGTACTCGTAAACAATCTGACCCATGACACCCCGCAATTTCTCCGGGTCTGCCTGCCGGAATCCTTTAATTGAAATACCACTGGGAAGCACGTCCATGCCATAAGAGGTGTGAGTGATAGCGTCGTGAATATCTGCTTTGCCTGCGAGGACATCATGCAGCGAAAATTGCTTCCTGGTGTCAAGAATAACCATCAGATTAAGATTTGCCATCCCGATATCACAATCCATAACGAGCGTTTTCTGCCCTAATGCAGAAAGTGCAGCACCAATGTTCACCGTAGAGACGGTCTTTCCTACTCCGCCTTTTCCCGATGCTATCGTGTAAACAGTCATTTTTGCAATGATGATGAAACACACAAGGAATTAGCCGCTATAAATATTCTTGCATCTACATTAAAAAAATGGTCAATGATTGATTTAGTTTTGATGTCGTGGTCAATTTTTTGGGATACATGTGAAATCCTTATATATTTGTCTAATATTCTCATAGCTGTTGATATGTTTCCATTACTCAGAAGAAGAAAAAAGGTACGTGGATTGTCTGCACTTCTTAATGGCAACTTAGAGACCTTAAGGCGAGATGAAACGCCTGGTGAGATACATGCATGCCTCTGAACACGCGAGATAAAGAATCAAAAGCATTCTCAGGTAAAGTTGAACGCCGGGGAGTAGCGGTAGATGAAGAAGAGGATAGTGATGCGAGCTTACTTTCTCTCCTGGACGTGAAGAGCGAAGAGCTCAGATATTCTTTGCATACCGAGGAGCAGCATTCCGAGAGGTGCCTGTATAGTTTCCTGAGGTGTGTAGAAGCAGATATTGGTGAATATCCAATCCCGGATGGTTACACCGCGTTAGAGCGATACTTTGTAGATGAACCGTATGCACTTATCAGCATTTTGTACAGCAAAGAACAGGATAAGTATTTGTATCACGTCTCGGAGCCAAAACTGAGAGAAGAGGAGCAGTCGCTTTTCGTGGATATACGAGAAAAGCTCAGGGCTATGCAATTTCTCAATGCGCTACAAGGTGGTAAGGAGGATAGTAAAGAAAGAGTAAAGAGAAAGATAGAAGAGGTACTGCGCAGCTCTAAGGTTGTACCAGAGGCCGACTCGTTCAAGAAGATATGTTATTACCTCGTCAGAGATTTCGCAGATTTTGGTAGGATATACGCACCGATGCGCGATAAGCTCGCGGTGGAGATATCTTGCGTTGGATATAACGTCTTTGTCTATCACCGGAAATATGGGTACATGGCGACAAATATGGTACTTAACGAGGTAGAGTTCGAGTCGGTAGCATACAAAGCAGAGCAAGCACATCTGGCACTGTACGTAGCTGATAAAATAGCGACTGCGGGGCGCGGATTTACGATAAAGAGGAGCCACGAAGTTATTATATCCCCTGTGGACATGATTCGCTGGGGAACATTCAGTGCTCTGGAGATGGCATATCTATGGCTATGCGTGGAGAATAGAAGAAGCATTTTAGTCATGGGTCTGACTGCTTCTGGACGGACTGCTGCACTGAATGCCATCGCGCATTTTATACCGCAGACCGCGAATATTTTAAGCATAGAGGAAACAAGAGAGCTAAATTTACGTCAGAAGCATTGGATTGCCAGTGTAACTAAAGTTTCCTTTGGCAATAGCAAAAGGGACAGGCTGGATATGTATGACCTTTTATCAAAATTGGTGTTAAGTGATGAGGTGCTAAAAGTACCGCTGGAATACTTACTTATAGGCGAGTTACGTGGAAAAGAAGCAGCACCTTTTTTCCGCGCTATCTCCTCCGGGTACACTGCGTTCACTACTTTTCAAGCAGACACAATAGATGCAGTAATCCCACGACTGGAATCGCCACCGTTTAACGTCCCTCATTTCTTGCTGGAATCGCTGGACGTAATCGTCAACCAGGCACGGGTGTTTATAGGGGACAAAATAGAGAGAAGGAATCTTGCAATTGCCGAATACTCAGGAATGGACGGCACAACGGATAAGCAGAAGACGCGGGTGATTTTCAAGAGGAACGCGGTTCAAGACACGTTTGTCTGCTCTTTAACTTCATCAAAGGTCATGAAGGCGATAGCTGAAGCCAACTGCTGGTACGGAAAACGGCTTGAGCAGGAATTGAAGGGCAGGATAAAGCTGCTTGAGTTCATGGTGGCGAGAGGATTTACATACCGGGAGTTCATTTCAATCATCCGTGATTTTCAGGCAAGTCCCGGAAAGGTGAAGCGAATGTTTGGAATATAACGGTGGTATTGGTATAACTGCTGCAAGGACCAAGTTATTTAAGTTATTTTTATTTATATGAGGAAACTACTTTGGTCTTTTGAGTTATATGAACGCAAAAGTCTTTAACTTCTTGTTTATTAGAACGAAATGGATAATGCAAAAGGGGTTGTTCAAAGATGGAAATTCCACTTAAAAAGGTACGGGAAGATGTATGGGAAGTGCCACAGTCGTATAAGGACTACATGAGGGCACCCGCGCGGATATACGCTGCGGAAGAGCTGTTAACAAAGATGAAGAACGACCTGACGCTACAACAAACAATAAATATCGCTTCGCTACCCGGAATAGAGAAATACTCGCTGGTTATGCCCGATGGTCACCAGGGTTATGGTTTTCCAATTGGTGGCGTTGCCGCTACGAACTTTGAGGAAGGCGTTGTATCGCCAGGCGGTGTCGGTTACGACATAAACTGTGGCGTGAGGCTTATCCGCACCAATCTAAGGGAAGAGGAAGTCCGACCACATCTGTCTGAGATATTGGACCGCTTATTTGAGTATATCCCTGCTGGACTTGGACTCTCAGGAAAAGTGACCTTGTCGTTTAACCAGTTAGATGAAGTGCTCCGGGGCGGCACGGAATGGTGCGTTGAGAACGGCTATGGCTGGCAGGAAGATATAGAGCATACGGAAGAGAACGGCAGATTAAAAGCAGCAAATCCGGATAAGGTAGACGAGAAGTCGAAGAAGCGGGGTACGCCACAGCTCGGCACGCTCGGTTCAGGGAACCACTTTTTGGAAGTGCAGGTAGTAGATGAGATTTTTGATGCACCGCTTGCGAAGGCATTTGGAATAGAAGAGCCGGGTCAGGTGGCTGTTTTAGTTCATACCGGTGGTAGAGGTTTCTCGCATGGTGTTTGCGCATTTTATCTGCGTAGTTTTGAACGCGAGATGAAGAAAGATGCGACATTATCTCAGATACTCAATTTAGAGCGAGAATTGGCATGTGCGTATTTGAAGAGTGATGCGGGCATGGATTATTGGGGAGCGATGTGTTCGTGTGCAAATTACGCCTTTGCGAACCGACAACTCGCAACACACGGGGTAAGGACAGTATTTGAGGAGGTGTTTAGACGTAGCGCGGAGGATATGGATATACGACTGGTGTATGACATTGCACATAACATCGCGAAGGAAGAGGAGCACATAGTGGCTGGAAAGAAGAAGAAATTGTGTGTACACCGGAAAGGTGCAACCCGTGCATTCCCTACCGGTGATGAGCGATTACCGAGCCTTTATAGGGAGATAGGCCAGCCAGTATTGATCCCTGGTTCGATGGGCACACGCAGTTTCTTAGCTGTGGGTACGGATATAGCGAAGGAAGAGACTTTTGGTAGCTGCGCTCATGGTTCTGGCAGAGAGCTGAGCAGGACTGCGGCAATGCGTAAATACAGAGGTGGTGAAGTGCGGGAGGAGCTGGCTAAGCGAGGTATCATGGTAAAAGCACGGGAACGCAGCAAGCGGGATGTACGGAGGAAGAAAGGGCTACAGTTTGATAAGTATGGCGAACTGGCAGAGGAAGTTGCCGCGGCTTATAAAGACCCGGAGGTAGTGGTTCGAAGCTGTGAAGTGTCGGGTATAGCGCGAAAAGTAGCGGCGTTCCGGGCTATTGGTATTATAAAAGGGTGAGGCTATTTTTTCTAATGCGAATAACATTAAGTGGTCTCCCCGGCAGTGGCACAACAACAGTTGCAAACTTACTATCGAAGGAGCTGTCACTGGAACTAATTTCTGCAGGTGCGGTGTTCCGTCAAATAGCATCGGAGAAGGGTTTATCGCTGGCTGAGTTCAGCGAGATAGCGGAGGATAATCACCATTTCGATCGGGAGATAGATGAGCGACAGCAAGAGGAAGCGCGTAAAAGGGCGAATGTGATTATAGAAGGCAGATTGTCCGGATTCTTCGTACCTGATGTGGATTTAAAAATATGGTTGAAAGCGCCACAGGAGATAAGGGTGAAACGGATTGCCGCCCGTGAGAACCTGACATACAACGAGGCTTTTTATGCAATGAAAGCCAGAGAACAGTCAGAATATACGCGATACGAACATTATTACGGGATAAAGCTGGACGACCTTTCTATTTACGACCTGGTGATTGATTCTTCACGATGGACCGAAAAAGATATAGTAGCGATTATATTGCTCGCGGGAATGAGGTACAAACATTGATATACCTGAGACATAAAGGAAGGTTGAAGAAGGTTTTCTAAAGTATAAATAAGTGATAAAAAGTGGCGGGCGAGATAAGAGAGTTAGAAACGTGGGCTAAACAGACATTCCATTATGCACTCATAGGTATTATGGTAGGTCTTGTCATAGTCTGTTTTTTTTTTGCTTTGGATTACTGCACCTCTCTGTTTCTGGGATTCCTCGGTGGGTACCATCCACCATTGCCAGGAAATGAGGCACATTTCTTCGCTTTCGCACCTCTCTTAGGTGACGCATTTACAAATCCTCGTTTGTTGATTCTGTTAGCGCTTATTCCGGCGTTGGGGGGATTGATATGCGGTATAATAAAATACAAACTTCTTCCTGTGGATAAGCCTGAACTACACGAGACTGACGTCTTCATAGATGCGTTTCACAATGAAAGAGGCGTAATAAAAGTCAGGAACGGATTGGTGCGGGGATTATGTTCTGTGTTAACGATTGGCGCAGGAGGGAGTGTGGGGCGGGAAGGACCGAGTGCAATGCTGGGTGCGACGATAGGCTCGTTCTTCAGCAGAGTTCTAAAGTTAGAAGAGCGGGAAAGGAGGAAGATAGTAGCGGCGGCAGCGGGAGCCGGGATAGCAGCGATTTTTAAATCACCGCTTGGTGGTGCGCTCTTCGGTATTGAAACTTTGTACCGGCGAGATATGGAAATAGATGCGCTGGTTCCTGCAATAATATGCTCTATCGCTGCTTATAGTATCTCCTGTTCCTTCTTTGGATTCGGACATTTATTTGAAATAGGGGCTTATGACATTGAAGCTTTGTTAAAACCGTTCTCGTTACTGCTATTTCTATGTCTTGGAGTAGTGTGTGTTCCGTTTGTTATTATGTTTATTAAACTACTAGATTCATCGCGGTCTTTTTTCTTTGACAAATTGAAGATATTTGACTGGCTCAAACCAGCAATAGGTGGGCTTCTACTTGGCACCCTTTTCCTCTTCGGTTATCTCATCGTTAATCCCGGCTATGATGTAAAAACGGGAATTGGAGTAGCAAGTGGGATATTTGGTGGTGGGTACGGTTTTATACAACTGGCATTCTATGGAGAGCTCACGCTGAGCGTTTTGACGTTCATCACTGTTGCGAAGATTATAGGGACCGCGTTAACTCTGGGTTCGGGCGGTAGTGGCGGTTCATTTATTCCCGCGTTGGTTATGGGAACGGCGTTAGGAGGGGCAACAGGGCACATTCTCTCCCTGTTATTCCCCAGAACGGTAGCGAACCCATGGTTATTTGCTCTTATCGGTGCTGCGGCATTCTTCGGTGCTGCTGCTAATGCACCACTTACCGCTCTTTTCATCGTGTGTGAAATCTCAGGTTCTTATACGCTCTTCGTTCCTGCTCTACTCGCAATAATCCCCGCGTATTCGCTTGTAGGGCGGAGGACGATTTATCCGGAGCAATATGATATAAGGCGGGAATCGCCAGCACACAGAAGGGAGTTCATGGTGGATATACTGGAGGGCATAAAAGTGGCGGATGCCTATACGAAGGATGTGCTGACCATACCAGGGGATAAAACGGTGAAAGAGGGACTCCATTTCGCAGAGAAAACGGGACACATAACCTTCCCGGTGATGGATAAAACGGGTAAGTTAGTAGGAATAACGACCATAATGATGTTAGAAGAGGAAAGAGCGCAGGGGGCGGTCTATAAAAGGATAGATCAAATGTGCACGAAGGAAGTGATAGTAGCATATCCCGACGAATTTTTAGAGGACGTGCTGCAAAAGATGAACAAATATAATATAGGAAGATTACCGGTAGTGAGGGGGCAAGGAGAAGAGGAAGGGGAAGAACTGGTTGGAATAATAAGCAGGTCAGATATAATAAGAGAGCACTGCCGCAGGCAATCTCTTCTAAGAGAAGAAGGTTATTCTTAAGGATGGTGAGTGACGATGGAACGGAAGTCCGCAATCGAAAGAGCGAAGACGCACTTTGGGCTGATTGTAGAGGAACAACTGAAGAGGGTAGAAGTACTGAAAGTAGCGGCTGCTTGGATTGACTACCAGAAGGTAAAACCGATAGTAATAGGTTTTATTGGCGGTGATGGTATAGGACCTTATATCACGCGAGAAGCGAAGCGGATATTGGCATCTCTGCTGGATGAGCAGGTGAGAAACGGTAAGGTCATGTTCAAAGAGATAGAAGGCTTAACCATAGAACATCGGGCAGAACTTATGCAATCCGTACCAGATGACGTGCTTGTCGAAATCAAGAGCTGCCAGGTGATTCTGAAAGGGCCCACGACTACACCCCGACAGGGTGACCCATGGCCTGATATAGAAAGTGCGAACGTCACTTTAAGACGAGAACTGGACATGTTTGCCAATGTGCGACCTGTGAAGGTACCGGAGCAGGGCATAGATTGGATCTTCTTCAGAGAGAATACCGAAGGTGCTTATATCCTTGGAAGCCAGGGCATAGACGTCACAGAGGACCTCGCAGTTGATTTTACGGTCGTTACCACGCAAGGTGCGGAGCGAATATTACGAATGGCATTTGATTATGCAGCGCGAAACGGTATCAACAGAGTAACCGTGGTGACAAAGGCGAATATATTAAAAGTAACAGATGGTAAGTTCCTCCGCGTGGCAGAGCTGGTAGCCCGGGAGTATCCTGAAGTCGCATGGGACCACTGGTTCGTGGACATCTTCAGTGCGAAACTGGTTGATCCGAAACGAAGGAAAGAGTTCAGGGTCGTTGTGCTTCCTAACCTGTATGGAGATATTATCACAGACGAAGCCGCGGAATTTCAGGGCGGTGTGGGTACTGCTGGCAGTGCTAATATCGGAACACAATACGCAATGTTCGAGGCTATTCATGGTTCCGCACCCCGGATGGTTGAGGAAGGACGTGCGGAATATGCCGACCCTGCAAGCATGTTGCGTGCTGCGGTGATGCTTCTACGGCACATTGGGTTCGTGGGCGAGGCGAAGCACCTGGAGATGGCACTTGACGTTTGCACGCAGGAGATACGCATCACAGGGCGTTCTGACGGGGCGACTGGTGCGGAGTTTGCGGATTACGTGATGGAACTGATTGAGAGTTATCAGCGTTTAGAATAGAACCATCAGATACATCTAATTATATATAAAGACCAATCTAATAAGAAGTATTAATCAATCTTAATCATGTCAAAAGTAAAAGCAGCGAAGAAGGCGCAGAAAGCAGGGAAGAAAGGAGGTGGTGGCGGAAAAGGAGAAGAGCGTGGGCTTATGTCCTCCGCGGGGTTGATGCGATATTACGATGTGGAGGAGTCTGCGGTAAAAGTCTCGCCGAAGACGATAGTAATTATAGGCGTAGTCCTGGGAACTCTGATAATAGGGTTGCACATATGGTGGACAATACGTTACGGTATTGGACCATGGACTTGAGTACAACGCATCGGCATGGCATGGTGGACATAAGTGGTAAAGAGGATGTAGTGCGGATAGCGGTAGCTTCAGGTAAGATAAAATTGAAAAGCAGTACGGTTGAGCAGATAAAAGCAGGTACTATCACGAAGGGCGATGTACTCGGCTGTGCCGAAACTGCAGCGATATTAGCGGTGAAAAAAACGCCGGATGTAATCCCGCTGTGTCATTATATACTTATTGACGCGATAAACGTTGATTTCTCGATAGGAGAAGACGAGATAAAAGCAGCAGTATCCGTGAAGTCAGCAGGAAAGACCGGCGTTGAGATGGATGCACTGTGCGGTGTGAGCGTAGCGCTGCTGACGATATGGGACATGGTGAAATCGGCGGAGAAGGACGATACAGGGAATTATCCACATACCAGTATAGAGGCGATTCGGGTGGATAAGAAAGATAAAAGCGGATAGCTCGTATCCATCCGGAGGGGGGGTGGTTACGACCACCTTCAAATAAAGATTCTTATTTATTACCAGAAAAATTTTGGTTAGGGAGGATAAAAATCATGGGAGAAAAAGAGAGGGAGATAACAAAAGCTGTTAGAGAAGCGGTGGTGAACGCGGTTGAGAAGGGAGAAGACATAAAAGAAAAGGTAATTGGGATTACCCGGGACGCCGTTAAGAAGGCATTAGAGGGCGCCGAAGTTACACGTGAGAAAGTGGAATCCGCGGCTAAAGCTGCAATGAAAGGTGCAATTGAAGGCGCACGGAAGGCAGAAGTGGAAGCTGCTGAAGTCACCAAAGGGGCTGCTGAGGGCATAATCGAAGGGACGAAGCAGGCTGGTGCCAAAGCTGCTGCCCTCGCGGAACATGCAGCAGAAGCAGCTCTGGACTCCGCGAAAGAAGCGGGTGATAAGGCCGTGGAAGTGGTGAAAGGAGTTGTAAAAGGTCTTCTTGAAGCTGTCAAAGAGGTCTTAGAGAAGAAGAAAGAATAATAAAATGGCGTCTTCGTCTTGATGATGGAGTTGTCATGGCATCCCACCCCCCAGTCCAAATAGTGAATTAATCCGGTGCAAAATTGGTATAGGTATCTCAGTGAGCCATAAAATACCAACGATAATGCAGAGAGAGGCAAGTGTTAATATCGGAATAAGCATGCTAAGAGGTATTTCATCCATCCTCGAATGGCTTTCTTCTTCTTCTCCTTCTCCCCCCCTCATATACATTGTTTCTATCACGCGCCAGAAATATACGAGATTGAGAAGTGTGCTGAGCAGCATAACCGCCACAAATATGAATTTACCTGCATCTAAAGAAGCAAGTATTATATACAACTTTGATACAAATCCCACGCTCGGCGGCACTCCTATTATTGAAATCGCCGCTAAAGTAAAAGCCGCGCACGTGTAGGGCATTTTCCTTCCCAAACCACGGAAATCCGCTATATCCCATAAATTAAACTTGTAAATAAACGCACCAGCAACCAGGAACAAACATCCCTTCATCAATGCGTGGTTCAATACGTGCATCAATGCGGGTGTCAGTCCACACCAGGGGTAAGTAGTAGTGGAAATGGAAAGTCCCACTGCAAGCATGATGTAGCCCATTTGCGATACACTCGAATAAGCGAGCATCCTCTTCAAATTTACCTGCGCTATTGCAAGAATAGACCCTATGATTATGCCTAACGCAGCGATCCAGCAAAGAAAATCGAATATGAAGGGCAGGTACCCGGTGATAAATTTCAAAGTGAATACAGAGAATGTTACTCTTATGAATGCGTAGGTGTAGACCTCGATGATGATACCGGAAAGCATTGCGCTTATTTCTGAAGGTGCGAAGGAATGCGCATCGGGTAACCACGTATGAAGCGGGAAGAGCGCCATTTTTAGGCTGAACCCAACGAGGATAAAGACATAAGCCGCCAGAACCATTCTATTATGGTATAAAGGTGGCAATAAAATTCTTAGATCAGCCATATTCAGCGAGCCGGTCACGGAATAGAGGAACCCTACGCCAAGCAAGTAGAAGCAAATGCCAATGGAGCCCATGACAAGGTAAGTATACGTTGCTCTTAATGCTCTTCCACCCGCAGTCGCTATTAATGCATACGCAGTCAGAGCTACTACCTCAGAAAGAACATACATATTGAAGACATCACCGGTAACTACCACACCGCAAAGTCCTGCCACGAGGAGTTGGAAAAGTGTATAGTAGGTTACATGCTTCCTTTCTTCGAGCTTGTGCTCTTCGTACCGCTTTGAATAGAGCGCCGCCATGAAACTCAAGAAAAGCACGATCACCAAAATGTAGGCATTCAATACATCTACAACGTATTCTATACCCCAGGGCGGTCTCCATCCTCCTAACCAGTAATGGATTGTTCCCACGGTAAGGACGTGGTGCAAGATGAAGAGGGACATAATGAGGTGGGAGAAGATGGTTGCGAGAGAGATATAGAAGCATGATTTCCTCTTCACCAAGCCCGCGAGCAGAATAGTGTAACCAGCAAACACACCTGTGGTTACAATAAGCACGGGGAAATGTTCAACTATATTCAGCATCGCTTTTATGTACCCCCGAAGATTTTAGAGTCTGTGTTACATGAAGGCATGCTCACCTATCAACATAATCCATATATAAATTTTCCTTTTTCCCGCGATGCCAACAAAACCCGAAAGCTTTTTATTATCCTTTATCCTCATAGAAACTATCCTTCCTTTGCATGATATAAAGAAGGGATTGATAAGGGGATAAGACTCTGGAGATGATCATAAAAGAATCCTTCGAGAAGGCGATGACGGATAAGCGAACTTTGGTAGTGATAGTGATTGTAGCGATTTTATGGCGCACTTTCATAAGTCTTAATAAAGTGATTACTCTTCGGGAAAGTTTGTGCTCAGGTATTGTTCTTATCATATTTGGCTGGGTTCTCTTCGCTTACTTGTATCACTTGTTCACGCATCTTAAGGGCTGGGTAATCTCGAATTGGATTTGCCAGGGGATTGCCGTCAGCATGATCTCTATAAACATTTACGTTCTTATATACTACGGCATGAGATGGCTAAGATTACTATATGAAGAAGCTTATCAGCCCTGGGATTTCCTCTTCCGGGACATAAGGTATATTGCTTTAGTGGTGTTTTATTGCGGAATACTATGGTCGGCGAAGTATGTGAAGAAGGTTAATGAAGATTATATATCGCTGGCTAAAGAGAAGGCGCTTCTCCACATCATATCCACATATTTATACCCGAAGGTTAGAAAGCTGAGAGAAATGAGCATGAGAGAATTATTATGGACAGTGCTAACCGATGAACGAATACTATTAATAATGGTAGGCCTATCGTTTTTATGGCGACTGGTAATAAGCATTGACCTCACCATAACCCTAAAGGAAAGCGTGTTTTCTGGGATGATACTTTTCATGGTAGGCTGGCTTTTTTTCGCTTACGTCTGGTCAATGTCATGGAAACAAAAAGAGTGGTTAGACCTGATGAGAGTAAACCATGGTATTGCCATTGGGGTATTTGCCATAAACATTTATGTTCTTGTTTACTATGGAATGAGATGGTATCGAATGAGCATGGGCGCGGAAGTTTTTGTGCCACTGGATTTCCTCTTCCGTGATGCAAGATTCTTCGCGCTTGTGATATTCTACTGTGCATCAATCGTGCTATCGAAGTTCATAAAAAGAGCATATGAGGAATATACGTTGTTATCCGCGTCTGCGGAAGCGAAGGAGCAGAGAGAGCAATAGTATATGCAGAGGAAATTATCACATTCTGTGAGGATAAGATATTTCGATAAGAAGTTAGTGGAAGAATCGCTCAGTGGCTATCTGAAAGAGATAGAGAGGAAACATCCAGAAGTAGAGCGTGTGCTCCTCTTCGGCTCTTTTGTTCGGAATGAATGCGTGCCGGGAAGTGATATAGATTTGCTTATGATATTGAAAGAGTCAGAAGAGTCCTTCTTGAAAAGGATACCGCGCTTTTTACCTTCTCGGTTCCCGGTAGGGGTGGATGTATTTCCTTATACAGAGACGGAGGTGGAAAAGATGAAAGACGAAGGGAATTTCTTCATAAAGAAAGTATTAGAAGAAGGAGTGGAGGTTTTTCGTAAAAAGCGAAGAATAGGATAAAGAGATTTTTTCTTTTCCGTCAACGCTTTTCTTTTTCTAAAAGAAAAGGGTTGATCATA
This sequence comes from Halobacteriota archaeon, assembly GCA_049287525.1. Lineage (GTDB taxonomy): Archaea > Halobacteriota > Syntropharchaeia > Alkanophagales > Methanospirareceae > QENJ01. The sequence goes on from JBAQFZ010000142.1 coordinate 15,133, forward strand.
CAAAAGCGGTGAGCTTTAATTTAAGAGCTTCTTCCGTGATGATATTCTCCAGGCAATGTAATTTGGTATCAGGGCGATTACAATAAAAGATGACACCCCGATCGAGCACAGTCATCTTAAAGTAATTTGTTACCATATGACCCAGCTCTGTGCCCAATACGCCCCCGGCAGGCATTGAAAATACTCCCACATTTTCCGCCTCCCTCATCTCCATTATCCAGTATGAGAATAGCTCTGCCATTCTCTCAAGGTTGCCCGGCGTTTTCAACCGATAGTGATACTCCAGCAGATCCGTTCCGATGATAATCACGACCGGAGGCTCTAAATTGGAGATGAACTCTGTGAATATTGTAAAATCTTCCTCCATTGATTCGCCGTTCAAAACTTTCACGTTCTCTCTTACCTCTTTCTTCTCCTTCCTTATCTCAAAGATGGTGAAATACTTCAGATAATCCTCTCCCTTCACGAAGGGCAATATCCCCCTCCTTAACCTCCGCTCATCCCAACCACTACTCGGAATCTTCACAACATGAATCCCTTGTTGTATGCTGTTTATAATCATGTGCGCGATGATAGAATGGTATCCTAAGAGGGATAAATCATCTCCATATTCCACAATATGGGTGCTTCCCTTAGCCATCCCCCCTCCTAAAATCGTATCTATCCCCTCACATCCCGTGGATATGTATATAGCAGTATTTGGCACAACCTCAACTCTTCTCTCCTTCTCTATTTTCCGCCTCTGGAAAGGAGCGAAATAACGGAATCTGCCACCGTCTAAGGTAAACCCATATTTATGCTGGTCTATTCTGACGCCTCTGAGCTTCTTTAATACCAGTTCCCTCGCCCGCCGGTAATCTATGGTTATCCGGCTTAGCTCCGCTATTCCGTCTACCATATAATCGAGCGGAGTAGTGCCAGCTGTTTCTGATATGAGTATCAAATTCATTTTGAATTCCGTTGCATAACTCCTTATCAGGTCAGTTATCGCATCTTCCAGCACTTCCCGCTTCTCCTCCTTTCCACCTCCTATTATCGCCTCCCAGCTATCAATGACGAGTGTGGCGGGCTTCTCTGCCTCTACCAATTTAGTGTAAAGAATATCTGAGAAGGACCGTGGTCTTAGAAACGCTTTTGATGAGATATACAACTTCGTTGCATCTACCACGCTAAAGCCGGGACGTTCTTCCAGCCATGGAAATTGGTTATAAAGAGCGGGGAGTGAGACTCGCGCTGAAAGATATACCGCATTCTCGCCCCCGAACTCGTCGAGCATCTCGAAGGCGAGCATCGTCTTCCCCGTTCCCGGCTCCCCCTTTATCAGCAGCGAATACCCAATACCCGCTGACAACGCCGCTCTCAATTCAGGTGGTATTTTGCTATTCATATTTTTAATAGTATAGATTCATAAATAAAAGCCTTTTGATTTCACGGTGGGAAAAGCTCTTCACGATAGAGGATAACCACTCTGAGTGCGTAAAAGAATATATACGCCATCACACAGAGAAGAACGAATAGCACACCCATGAAAAGACCGAAATAATAGCCTAAATTCTCCACTTCTACTTCAGGGCAAGTTTCCTTTATTAATTCCAGTGTCTCAGGGTCACATGAACCAAAATTACGCATGAGGCTAATGACGCACCCCGGGCATTTAATAAAACATTTCACCGCACTGCTGAATTTTCCCCCCATCTTCTTTTACCTCTTTTTATTTTTTCTTTGGTACTTTTAAAAGAAAGGTTTTTTACCTCTTTTACTTTTTTCTTTGGTAAAGCTTTCTTTTTTAAAGAAAGGTTTATAATAATCCTATCACAGAGTGAAGAAGTTCCATGAGTGGTTCAGGATACAGACCTATGATGAAAGATATAACTGCCAGGAAGAGAAGAGGAACGGTCATCGTTAATGGAGGGTCCCTGATCCTGGTATCATTTGCTAAAGCCGGCTTCAAGGGACCAAAGAAGATCCGCTTCGCAGCCCAGAATGCGTAGACACCCGTTAATATAGTTGAGAGGATTCCCAGACTTGCAATTACCAGTCCGACGTAAGTTGGATTTGAACCGAAAATGCCGGTAAACAGTATCCATTTTCCCGTAAACCCACTTGTGAGAGGAACACCGGTGAGTATTGCTGCGGCTGCGATCCAGAGCGTAGCGGCTATTGGCATCTTACGTATAAGTCCGCCCATCTCTCTCATATCCCTGATTCCCGTTACGTAAACTACTATACCAGCAGTTGAGAAGAGAATGCCTTTACCCAGGATGTGACTCAGGAAGTAAAACATGCCACCTTCAATACTCCAGATGGTGAGTGCTCCCAGCCCAAGAACAGAGTATGAGATCTGACCGATAGTTGAGCACGCACAGAGTCGCTTCACGTCAGTTTGAGCCAGTGTGAGAAGAGCGCCATATACTATCGTTATCATTGCCATTATCATAATAGGTATGCTGAACACTTTGAGATCATTATAGAGTGGTAAGATGAGAACCCTTACAATTACATAGGCTCCTATATTCGCATAAATCGCAAGCAATCCAGCTATGCATGTGGGATGTTCTGCGTGAACCCATGGCATCCAAACATGAAGTGGAAATATTGCAAGCTTAGTAGATACACCGAGAAGGATAAGTAATGCAATCCAGAAAGTCATGGGATTCCCTGCAAGAGTATGCAACTGCGAAATCTCGAAGGTTCCTATCTGAGAATAAACTAACACAGAGCCAAATAAGATGAAGGTCCCTCCAACAATTCCCCATAGGAAACACATCATGGCGACTCGAAAGCGCTCTATATACCCAAAGAAACTCATTATGAAGTAAAGGGGAATAACCATTAATTCTATAAAGAGATATATTACTATGAGGTTTGTAGCAAAGCAAATACCGATGAAAGCTGCGGGAAAGAGGAGGTATAGCCAGAAATATGTGGTGTAATACGAAAGTTGTGTCTTTTCATCCTCTTCTCCGTATATTATATCTATTCTGTGTTCCACATAGTGTATTGAGAAGAATGCAAGAGCAACGCATATCATATTTATTATCAACGAAACCGGAAGACTCAAACCATCAGCTAAGAGACCAAAGCTCACATTTGGTCCCCATACATATTCCTCGACAATTTTTGCCTTTTCTCCTATACCCTGATAAACGTTGATGCCCGCAATTAAGAGAAGAGCTGTCGTGTAGAGCAGGATTATACAGGGTATAAATCGCGCTTTTCTTCCTATTTTGCGCCTGGTTACAAGTATGAACATGGAGGCTATAACTGGCGCCACTACTATTTGGAGTAGAATATAAGGCATCATCATCGCATCACCACCATAAATAGTATATAGAGGAGAAGGAGTAGCATAGCAAGAAGTATGTATATTATATTAAACGACAACTCTCTACTTTTACTTTTCCTTATTTTGTTATGAATCTGTTCGAAGTTGAGGAGAGTAGGAATTCCCACGTGAAACGCTTTATCCAGTGGATTCTCAGCATACTTAACTACGAGAGAGAGAAAACGATTAACGAAGAAACCCGCCATCTTCATTACATTCCGGTCAATGAAACTCGCGAACGTCATTAACGGTTTTTCACAGAACCATATAACCCTCTTCCCCGGTATTCGATAGAACCAGTCAGTGTCAAGCGTAATTGTTGGTGTACCATGAAGCATTGCCCTTAAAAACCAAAACGCTACAAAGGTGAACAGAAGGAGCTGACTCATTCCTACCACATGCCCGAGTGCATAAGGTTCATAATTAACGGGATATGGGAGTATGTCGTACAGTATTTTTGGATATACCCCGAGCAGGGTGCACAAAAATGCAGTGATACCCATTCCGACAAGCATATTCTTAGGCGGCTCCCGTGCCTCGCATGCCGGCTCCTCTCTTGCAAACCAGACACCCCACGGAAGTTTTAGACCCGTGTGCAGGAAAGTTCCTATTGAGGCACCTTCCAGAAGCAGCCAGACAATCGGCTGATGCCACATCCCGGCGGAAAAGACAACCATTGTCTTACTCACGAATCCATTGAAAAGAGGAAAGCCTGAAATGGAAAATGCACCAATCATATAAAGCCAAAAAGTGATTGGCATGTATTTATAGATACCACCCAGTTCGGTCAGCTTGTTCCGTCCCGTCACCTCCAGCACGGCGCCCATACCCATGAAAAGGAGCGCTTTGTAAAGGATATGGCAGAAGGCATGGGCAGCCGCACCATTTATCGCCATTTCGCCAGCCGCAGTGCCAAAAACGCCCAGTCCCACACCACACACCATATAGCCCACCTGGGAGATGATGTGGTATGCGAGAAGTCTCCTTATATCATTCTCAAGCACTGCATAAACCACTCCATACATCGCCATGATTGCTCCCAACCACATCAGAAGCTCAACACCCGGAAAGCCTCTTATCAGCACGTATATCGCACTCTTCGTGGTAAACGCAGTTAAAAACACCGCTCCAGTAACCGTCGCTTCTGGATAGGCATCTGCCAGCCATGCACCTAGAGGTGGGACGGCAGCGTTTATGATAAATGCGAGAAAGATAAGATAAGAACCCAGATATTCACTCCCCAACCCCCATTCAAAACTTTCAAAAGCAATAGAACCCGTAGCTTGCAGATGTAACACGATCCCGCCTAATAGACAGATACCGCCAAACATGTGCACCATAATAAACCGGAATCCCGCACCGTATGCCGCCTTCGTCTTACGATACCAGATTAAGAGCATGGATGACCATGCCATCACTTCCCAGAAGAAGAATAAAGTAAAGAGGTCGCCTGCAAAGACCACGCCCAGCGTGCTTCCAACGTAGATGAAAGCGGCTAAATGCTGCCCCGTCTCTTTTACATGGAGTGCATAAATCGTCATGCAGAAGGAGGCAATCACGAATACATATGCGAAGACCATGCTCAGCCTGTCCACTCTCCCGAGAGTAAGGCCGTATCCCATGAAGGAAAACTGCCAGAAAGGACCACTTCCGAATACGCCCTTTGATATGAGCATGAGCTCCGTGAACGCTACTGCGGGCAGCAGAAGCAAATACACCTGTCTCCATTTGCCCTTTAACAGTGGTATCAAAAGAGCACCTAAGAGAAATATAAGTCCTGGATGCAACCACGCAATCACTACCGATCACCTCTTCTCATAATAATCCTCCTCCTTCTGAAGCCAATGATGTCCAAGTGCTTTCGACGCAACGATGATGACTACACACCCGACAAACCCATAGAGAGCGCTGAAAACTGGTAATTCCTCCCACACGAAATGGGGATGAACAAGGTGGAAATGATGAACGATAAAGCCTGCTAAGACACCAGCCGTAAGACATACATAAAGCATCAAGAACAAATGCCTCATTGTTATTTTCATTTTTTAGACACCACCACCTACTAAACCTGCAACCGCGATTTTGGCAAGCTCCAATATATAAAATGTGTTCGGGAACAAACAGAATATGATGGAGATAATTGCCGTTAAGGTCAGGGGGACGAGCATGAAAAGCGGTGCTTCTTTTATCTCTGCCTTTTCACTCTTACTCCCGCTATCAGTCAACTCTTTGGGTTTACCAAAGAACGCAGTAAAGATGATGGGGAAGAAATAAACGATGTCGAGCAGGGAACTTATCAAGAGGACAGCTAAAAAAACCAGCTCTCCCGCTTCAACTGTGCCCAGGCAAAGATACCACTTACTTATAAATCCTGAAACTGGAGGGATACCGCTCATTCCAAGCGCGCCTACCGTAAATGCCAGCATCGTTACCGGCATTGTTCGTCCTATGCCCGCCATCTCGCTTATGTTCTTCTTTCCCGTAGCCACCAATATGGAGCCGGCGCAGAGAAAGAGGGTTATCTTCATGAACCCGTGAAAAGGTATGTGAATCATTGCCCCGGTTACACCCTTAGGGCCCAATAGCGCAACGCCAAAGATGATATAAGATAACTGGCTTATCGTAGAATATGCAAGCCTTCTCTTCAGGTTGTCCTGAGCAATGGCAAACAAAGAAGCGACGATCATCGTAAAAGACGCTAGAGCTGCGAGTATTAGCCCCAGTCCAAGTGCACCCATCAAATCCACACCATAGATGTAACACACGATTCTAACTACTACGAATACCCCGGCTTTTACCACTGCTACGGCATGCAAAAGCGCACTCACCGGCGTTGGTGCCGCCATTGCCGTTGGCAGCCAACTGTGGAAAGGCATCCATGCCGCCTTCATGGAGCCCAACATGAATAACGCAAATAACAACATCAATGTCAAGCGTGATGCGGAATCAAGCGTTAATATACCTCCGTTCACAAAATCAGTCGTCCCAGTAAGGTAAAACGTTAACACGATTGCAACAAAGAAACACCAACCCGAAGTGAGCAAATAAGCTAAGTATTTACGACCCGCAAATCGTGCTTCCCGTGCCTTCTCAGATTCCTCTTCCTTGTGTCCCCATTCGGCTAACCCATCGTGAGCCACCAACGGATACGTTGAGATCGTTAATGCCTCGTAGAAGAAGTACAGTGTGATCAGGTTCTTGGACATTGCTATGCCTACCGCACCGAAAATGGCCAGTGCGAAACAGGCAAAGTATCGCGTTTGGGCGTGCTCGTGCAACGACCTCATATATCCGATGGAGTAGGAGGATACCAGAATCCAGAGGAAAGAAGAAGTAATCGCAAAAATAAGACCAAACGCATCTACTTTGAATATGAACTCAAGTCCAGTAAATATAGTGAAAAGGTGGCATTCGATTACATTTCCTGCTATAACCATCGGTGCCATAGAAAAGATAATCAAGAACTGTATTATGCTGGCGAACATCGTGCAGCTCTCCCTTATGTTCGGCCGCTTTCTAAATAGCAATATGAGAAAAGCGCAGATAAAAGGAGATGAAATTGCTAACAACGGGCTTATGGATCCTACTACGTTCATCTCATCCACCTCCTAAAATTGCAAGTGCCGCTCTTATTGATAATCTAATGAGAGGAATGGGGAAGAATAAACCGCCTATTACGCAGATGAGTGCAAAAACAACAACTGAGAATACCATTGAAGAGGGTGCCTCGTGTGTCCGAACCGCTCCACTCTCTATCATTAAAACCTTTGCTACTTTGATATAATACGTAGCAGCGTATATAACATTAAATAAGAGAAGGATAAAAGTCGCAATTATCACAAATCCTCCAACAGACTGAATTGCCATTGCCACGGACATTATTATCAGGATTTTACTCCAAAAACCAAGTAAAGGCGGCAAGCCTAATAAAGAAAGCAAGCCTACCGACATTGAATAACCTGTTAAAGGCATGTCCCGTCCAATGCCGCCCATTTTCGCAAGCTCCTTTGTATGGATACGATAATGAATGTTACCAGAACCAAGGAATGCCAGCGCTTTACCCATACCATGACTAAAGATATGTAGTAATGCGCCAGCCATAGCTAAAGAAGCCTCTTCTGGAATTGCCTCTGATGGTTCCGCTACTTTCGATAGAATATAAGCGGCAACTCCTGCTCCTGTGGCTATAATACCCAGGTTGACAATGCTTGAGTAAGCAAGAAGTCTTTTCAAGTCCTTTTGGAAGTAAGCAAATAAGTTTCCCACTGTCATTGACAGAAGACCAAGGATGAGCAACACCAGTCCATAATTGTAGTATAAAGGGAATATTGTAAAAAGCAACCTAATTAACGCATAGAGTCCTACCATTATCACGATCCCACTCAGCATGGCTGAGATTGGGCTGGGCGCAGATGAGTGTGCATCCGGTAACCATGTATGAAAAGGGAAGAGAGCCATTTTTATGCTCAATCCAATGAGGATGAACACAAAAGCTGTTTGAACCATTCTATTACCATATAAGGGAGAGAGCAAAATCCTCAAGTCTCCCATATTCAGCGAGCCGGTTACTGAATAAAGGAATGCCACACCGAGAAGATAGAAGCAAATACCAATGGAGCCCATTATAAGGTAATTATAAGATGCTCGTAATGCCCTTCCACCCGCACTTGCTATTAATGCATATGCAGTCAGGGCTGCTACCTCGTAAAGAACATACATGTTGAAGACATCACCAGTTAGAACAACACCGCAAAGCCCTGCAACCATTAGTTGTAAAAGTGTATAGAAGGTTACACGCTTCCTTTCTTCTATATCATGCTCTATACCCCTCTTTGAATGTATTCCAGCCATTAAACCTAAGAAAAGAACTATAACCAAAATGTAGGCATTCAGTTCATTTATAACATACTCAATACCCCAGGGCGGTCTCCATCCTCCTAACCAGTAACGGATTGTTCCCACGGTAAGGACGTGATACAAGATAAAAAATGACATAATTAGATGTGAGAAGATGGTTGCGAGAAAGATATAGAAGCATGATTTCCTCTTCACCAAGCCAGCGAGCAGAATAGTGTAGCTCGCAAACACACCTGTAGTAACAATAAGCACTGGGAACTGTTCAACTACACTTAGCATCCGCTTTATTCATCTCCGCTCCTTTTCACGGGACATACGTGACACAAATATTTGGAATAAAGCATGAGAAATGCACTATATATAAAAACCTTTCGCTTTTTATCGCCCGTGTTAATTAAGCCCTTTCAGGGCTTGCGGGACGTGGGCAGAGCCCACGAGCGTTAATCTGTGTCAATAATTTATGCTTTCACTTTATTTTATATCCTCTGATTTTAAATTATAGGTGGCTGCGGCATCAGTTCTACCGTTACGGGGGCAGCACCGCCTCCACTCCTAATTCGGCCATCACATTTTTAATTAAAGGTAACGGCGTCTGTGTAAGCCATAAAATGCCTACCACCACACACAGAGATGCAAGGAGTAGCATTGGAAGCAGCATGCTAAGTGGTGCTTCCTTCTCCCGCTCTCCACCATTCTGCTCTTCCCGCTTTACAAAATACATACGCTCGATTACTCGCCAGAAATAAACGAGGTTAAGAAGACTGCTGAGCAGCAGCACTCCGACGAATATGTACGCGGCACTTGAAAAAACTTCGGTAGCCTTTAGAGATGCGTAGATTAAAAACAGCTTTGATACAAATCCCGTGCTCGGGGGAACGCCTATCATTGAAAGTGCAGCCAGAGTAAAAGCAGCACTTGCATACGGCATCTTCTTCCCTAACCCTTCAAAATCTCTGATGTCCCACAAGTTATACTTATAAATAAAAGCACCGGCAGCCAGGAATAGGCATCCCTTCATTATTGCATGATTTGCGAGGTGAGCAAGAGCGCCGAGGAGTCCCCATGAGATCACCACGCTTGATCCTGACAGGAATATCTTTGAAATTGAAATTGGAGAAAGACCTATTCCCAGTACGAGATATCCTATCTGCGAGATGCTGGAATAGGCGAGCATCCGCTTTAAATTATGCTGCATGATTGCGAGCACTGATCCCGCTATGATTCCAATCGCAGCGAGCCAGCAAATTGCAATCTCCACATACCTGTAACTACTGATGAAATCGAGCGTGAAGATAGAGTAAATAACCCGTATCAGTGCATATACTGAGACCTTGGACATCGCCGCGGCAATGATCACACTCACTGCGGATGGAGCATAGGTATATGCGTCAGGCTGCCAGATGTGCAGAGGGAAGAACGCACATTTTATACTCAATCCGATGAGAACGAAGATAAAAGCGGTTTGAACTACTCTATTACCATAGAGAGGGGGTAGCAAAATCCTTAAGTCACCCATATTCAGCGAGCCGGTTACTGAATAGAGGAACCCTATGCCAAGCAAGTAGAAGCAGATACCAATGGAACCCAACACCAGGTAATTATATGATGCCCGTAATGCTCTTCCACCTGCACTCGCGATTAATGCGTACGCAGTCAGAGATGCTACTTCAGTAAGAACATACATATTGAACATATCACCAGTTACCACGACACCGCAGAGCCCAGCCACAAGTAGCTGGAAAAGTGTATAAAAGGCTACATGCTTTCTTCCCTCGAGCTCGTGCTCTACACTCCGCTTTGAATAGATCGCTGCTATTAAACTTAATAAAAGAACGATAATCAAAACGTAGGCATTCAATCCATCAACAACATATTCTATACCCCAGGGCGGTCGCCACCCCCCCAACCAGTAATGGATTGTTCCTATGGTAAGAACGTGGTGCAAGATGAAGAGGGACATAATGAAATGGGAGAAGATGGTTGCGAGAAAGATATAGAAGCATGATCTCCTGTTCAACAAGCCAGCAAGCAAAATAGTGTAACCAGCAAAGACTCCGGTTGTTACAATAAGCACGGGGAACTGCTCAACAATCGTTATCATAGCCACGTTTACCTCTGCTCGTAAAGTTCCAGCTCTTTCGCCATTATCTCATCTTCCTCTATCGTTCCGTATAGTTGATACATCCTCACGACGAGGGCAAGGGCGACACCGGTTGTTGCGGCACTCACTACGATCCCCGTGAGCATGAGCACATTCGGCAGAGGATTCGCATAGACATATCCTTCTTCTATTGCCGGTTCCCATAAAATCGGTGGCGTTGCTGTTCTCAGTCCCCAATTCGCTAAGTCCCCCACATCCCCCAGGGATATGTAGAACAGGAAAATACCAGTTTGAAATATACTCAGTCCAATGAGTTTCTTTAATAAATTGCCCTTCGCGATCGTTGCGTAAAGACCAATAAGTATGACAAAGATGGCAGTCCAAAAATTATACTTTGCAAATACCTCCTGAACGAGCCATTCGATCATTCTATTCGTGCTCACCCCCCTCTTCTTCTTCCTCTTTCCACGCAAGGTCAAAGAACTGCGAGACAAACGCTGCCATCACGGTTATCCCTATCCCCACGGATACCATGAATGCTAACAAATAACCTCGCGTCGTTGCTATACCTACGAGCTTCGCCAGCGGCCAAACTGCGGAATAGTTCAGGAACTGCGCAGCACCGAGGCTGAAGATAACTGCCAGGAGACCCGCTCCATTATAGAGATACAATCCAAAGCTCGTAAAGACGGTATTCCAGGATTCTGGCATCAGCCCCCTGCCTTTATCAGTACCAAAGGCTGTGATATATAAAATAAAAGCACCTGCGAGTATACATCCCCCCTGGAATCCACCTCCCGTTCCCTCCGTTCCTACCATGACATACATGCCAAATACTAAAATCAAAGGAACCATCAGCTTCGCCGTCGTCTCTATGATGATATCCCGCTTGTATACTTTAGGATTCACAGTCTCCCTCGCCTCCTCAACAAGAGTATAACAGATACCGCACCACTGAAGATAACCGTCTCCTCAAACATGGTATCATAACCCCGGTAATCAGCAAGACCAGAAGTTACAGCGTTCATGGTAGCCGTCTCTTCTTCGGTCTTCTCTATTACCCTCACCGGCCAATTATACCGGTAAACCGTCAGATTTCCTTTAACTTCCTTGATGAAGTAATATTTTATAGGTTCTTTAAAGTATATCTCACCCTCATTGATGAGAACATCCCAACCCCCTCCCTCTGTGGCAAAGACCCCGCTGTTCTTCTCAATCACGTATTCCCCTTCTTCCAGGGTTGGATAGTTGTTCTCCTTATTGAACCCTATACGTTCTATTTCATTTTTTATCTCCGCGGGAACAACGCCCTCATCCAAGCTCTCCACCAATAATCCATCAGCATCGATGCTAAAGAGCTTTATATACTTATTTGCAGGTGAATTGTAATCACCAAAAGCAGGAACATCCTGAACTACGTAAACGAACAGAGCAGCCAGAAGGAGTACCATAATGAGCCCCATTACTGATGTTGGTTTCATTTACTTACTTCTCCCACCTCGCCTTTCTCGATAATCGTGATAATGCCGCTATCATGAGAGCTGTTGAAGTCCCTGCGCCGACCGCAGCCTCAGTAAACGCGACGTCAGCCGCCCCGAGCTGCAACCACATGTTTGCCATAATAAAACTGTAAGCGCCAAGGATGACAATCGCAGCTAAAAGGTCTTTTACTGTTATCGCCGCTATTGCTGTTACTATTATAAAGGATAGCAGTATGAAATCAATTGGAACTATCATCTCTTTTCCTTTCGCCTCCTCTATCCTTCCTCCATGAATACATGTCCCACCTTCCTCTGCATGGTTTGATCCACTGTGAGGGCATCTGCTGGCTCCTTCGCTATTGCATGCACGGTATACTTACCTCTTTCAGGTTCAATATCTATTGTTATCGTCCCCGGCGTCAAGGTAATGGAATCACCAAATGTAGTGAGTGCTAAATCGCTTCGCAGGGTTGTCTCGAATTCTATTATTAGAGGATCTACCGTCCTGAGACCAAGAACACGATATGCGACGTCAATGGCTGCTAACATGATCTGCCACAACTCCCATGTACTGTAAAGAAGCCACCTCTGGATTTTTAATAGCACTTTCTCACCTCTTCCGGGTATTAATAGTTCGTGTACGGTAAGAGTAACGACCAGGACGACAATTACACCTCTTGCTAACCTGAAAAGGTCGTAATGCCCGGTAAGATAAATATTCCAGGCTGACAGGAGCAACCAGAATATAAACATCGCACAAAAGGTTAGAACCATTGAGAACGCCTTTTCGCTTCCTCGCATTCCTCTTACCCCGTTCATATCTCTCTTCTCCTTCACATCCTCTGATCGCCCTTCTTCCAGACCTTCACGCCAGTAACATACGCAGCTTTCATTATCGCATGCGTTGCCGCCGGTCCGGCTAATAAATAGTAAGCCGCTACAAAGAAGAGCTTTATCGTGATAAAACTAAACCCTTCATAAATCATACAACCGACTATTATAAAAATTTGCCCGAGGGTATCGCACTTTCCCGTTGCGTGTAACCGTGTATAAAAGTCAGGAAATTTCACCAATCCAACTGCTCCAGTTATCATGAAGAATGCTCCGCCAGCCAGGAATATTATTGATAGAATATCTACGAGGTGTCTCGTGCCCTGCACGATTGCCATGATTAACCCAACGCTGAATATTATACCCGCTATCCCGATAGAAGCGTCCCGGTATTTCAATATTCCAAACGCAGCAGTTAGCATAGCGAATGCTCCCGCAGCCAGGAATAATATCGCTATAATATCTACTATGGTGAGCATAGTTCCCCCCTCTCTAAGTATTTAGCTATGATGATGGTGCCGATAAAACTCAGTACTGCGTACATGAGTGCGATATCGACGAAATGCGGTCGTTCAAGGATATAGCCCACAACAACTAAGAGCACCATCGCCTTCGTGCCGATTACATTCGCCGCAACAATACGATTGAAGGTTCCGGGTCCAATTATCACCCGGTAGGTGCTGATCAGTATGGTGGACGCAATTATTATTCCGACGGCGACGAACGGTAGTATCATATTTTATATATCAGGAGGAGGCGGTATATAAATACCCTTCGGATTTTTTCTGTTATTACAGTAAAAAGCAAGCTGTCAGCACATGTTTTTGTAGCGCGGAGGGCACTTGATACCGCGGTATAAAAGCGATTCCAAAGCGCGATGTAAAGTAAAAGTCGTGGTTTTTTAGTTAAGTTATTAGCACATGCCTATTATTAACGTGGAAGAGGAATAGGATTATTATGCAAACCCGTAAAGATTACATCCTGTCTTTGGATGCGGATAAGCGGCTATTTCATGCCGATATGCTCGTGGACAAAGCGCATGTGGTCATGTTAAGGGAGAAGGGGATTTTAAAAAGGAATGATGCCGCGATGATTTTAAACTGTTTAAACAAGATAGATCCGGGATATTTCGTAGAGCATGTCCTTCCCACTTATGAGGACGTGCACACCGCGATAGAATCGGTGTTAATAAAGGAGGTAGGTGCGGATATAGGCGGTAGGATGCATACCGGTCGGTCGAGAAATGATGAAGTGGCAACGTGCATAAGACTTGCACTCCGGGATGGTTTATTAGTGCTCATGGAAGAAGTAAACGAGCTGAGAAGAGCGGCAATAGAGAAAGCGGATATGAATGTAGAAACCATAATGCCGGGCTATACACACTTGCAGCATGCGCAGCCAACTACCTTCGCACATCATTTCCTAGCGCATGCCGATGCGTTTGCACGTGATTTCTCGCGGCTTAAAAGCGCATATGAAGGTGTAAACGTAAGCCCCTTAGGTGCTGCGGCATTTGCATCTACTGGATTCCCCATAGACCGTGATAGAACTGCGTATCTTCTTGGATTCGACTCTGTACTGGAGAATTCTATGGATGCCGTTTCCACACGTGACTTTGCCATAGAAGCGATTTCCTGTTATGCCAATTTGATGACAAATCTGAGCAGGCTTGCCGAGGAGATAATACTGTGGAGTACGTCAGAATTCAATCTGGTGCGTGTTGCTGCGGAATATGCAGCCGGTAGCTCAATAATGCCACAGAAACGAAATCCGGACTATGCTGAGCTGGTAAGGGCGAGAACAGGCTCGGTTTACGGCTGTTTGATGAGTGCGATTTCGATATGTAAAGCATTGCCATACGCATATAACCGCGATTTGCAGGAGGTAACACCACATCTTTTGAAAGCCACAGAGATCACGTTGTCTTCGGTATCTGTGCTGAGCCACATCGTGGAAGGGCTGGAATTGAAAAGAGAAGAGATGGTGAAGAAGGCACAAATGGGGTTCACTACTGCAACAGAGCTGGCTGATACGATAGTCCGTGAGACGGGTGTCCCTTTTAGAACAGCGCATAAAATCGTATCTTCACTGGCAAAGAAGCTGGAAGATAGTGTGGAAACGACAGAAGGTAGTGTGGTGCTGCGTGAAATGGATGATTTCGCTATCCTGATCATAGGCGAAAAACTAAGTAAGCTTGGGTTAACCGAGAAGGAGGTAGATCTGGCGTTGGATATTGCTTCAAATATAGAAATGCGGATTGTCACCGGCGGACCAGCCAGTAAAGAGATTCAGAGGATGCTACGTACAAGAAGAATGGGTCTGGAGAGGGATGAGAAGATAAGAGTAGCGAAGGAAGAGAGAGTAATAAAATCATTAGAAGAGCTGAGGAAAGAGGTAAAGAAGAAGACCCGGGTAATAAAAGTGATAAAGAAAAGTCAAATCCTCTCCGCCTTTTATATTGTGTTGTGAACCCCTTAGGCTGATTTGCACCTGAAGTCGCCAATTAATTCTTTTTATAC
Organism: Halobacteriota archaeon; assembly: GCA_049287525.1. Lineage (GTDB taxonomy): Archaea > Halobacteriota > Syntropharchaeia > Alkanophagales > Methanospirareceae > QENJ01. The sequence continues at coordinate 30,247 of JBAQFZ010000142.1, forward strand.
TTCGTAACTTTTGGGTTCGATAGGCTTACCCATGCGACTTAAATAAAGACTGATTGCAAACACTACAGGCATTGCAGTCCGTACCACCATGCGTCTCACCGAAATAATTCAATATGAACTTCCTTTTGCACTCGCTGGTCTCTATGTATTCCACGACCCTATCTATTTTTTTCTGGCTATTCTCTTCCAGGCGCCGGAAGATTTCGAGCAGCGCAACCATGTCCACCTCTTTTATGCCGGGATAGACCCTGACCGGGATGCAGAAATCTCGCTCTATAAGTTCTATTCGCCCTGTGGTCTTCAGTTCCCGCAGAACATTGTTTAGCCTTGACACAGGTAGCTGGACAGAACTGCTCAGCTCCTCAAGGTCCAACCACATATTCAAATTCTTACGGAAATATGTGTTCCTGATTAGCATGGTTGCTTCCTGCCGGTATTTTAGCGCTTCTACATCGGCATTCCGCACGCTTACCACGGCACGCCGGAAAATGCGGAAATAGGTCTTTATCGCACCCATCCGCTCAAGGTGATGGAGAGCTAACCTGATGGGCACTTCATTCAGATTCAACTCGTTTGCTATCCGCTTCACATTCGCAAAAATTAATTCACCATCCCCTTTTGCTAACAGTCCAAGCACCGCTTTTAGCTGCTCGTTAGAAGGTGTATTACGCTGAATCAATTTACGTAACATTGCCGCATCCCATTTGGAGTAGAGCAGTATGCAATTCGAGATATTCTGGTCCCGTCCCGCACGTCCCACTTCCTGGTAATAGTTCTCAATAGATTTCGGTAGGTTGTAATGAATTATAGCCCTTATGTCCTCTTTATCTATGCCCATGCCAAAGGCATTGGTGGCAACCACTATTCTCGTTCTTCCGCTTATAAACTCGTTCTGAATCATTCTTCGGTCTTCTTTATTCGCGATCTGACCGTGATAGTACGATGCGCTAAACCCCGAACTGGCTAAACAGTTAGCTAACGTCTCCGCAGTTCGTGTGAAATTGACATACACGATAGCAGAGCCCGGGAGCTGTTCTAATAGCCGTTTAAGCAGTTCTTCTTTTGCTCTGCCATTTTCCTGGTGGATAACGGAGAATAGCAGATTCCTGCGGTCAAAACTGTCTTTAAACACATCACATTGGATGCCCAGTTGTTTCTGCATGTCTGCTTCTACTTTTTCCGTGGCTGTTGCTGTCAATCCGAGTACCGGCGGATTACCCAATGCTTTTATTACCCTTCTAAGGTGTAAATAATCGGGACGGAAGTTATGACCCCAGACAGAGATGCAGTGGACTTCGTCAATAGCAATCAGACTGATGTCGCATCCTTTTAAAATACTCATCAATTTGTTATCCACGAACGTTTCGGGCGCGAGATAGAGCATCTTCAGCTTCTTGTCTTTTAATAGCCGATATATACGCTCTTTCGTGCTTGAATTCTGCATGGAATTGATATACGCAACTTCAAGGACGCCTCTTTTACGCAGGTTGTCTATCTGGTCTTTCATCAATGCGATTAATGGGCTAACAACCACGGTCAGACCGTCAAAGACCAATGCCGGTATTTGAAAGCAGAGCGATTTGCCCGCTCCAGTAGGTAAGATAGCTAATGTGTCCCGAGCTGCTAAGATATTGTCTATTATCTCTTTTTGACGAGAGCGAAAGGAATGATGATGGAATACAGAGGTTAGGACCGTTTGGGGGTCTTTTGAAGTATAGACATCCCTTTTTATCGCGGCCATCATGCTTTTAAATGTTCATGCTAATATTAAAAACTTGTCCGGAATGAGAATAACAAATAAATAACATTAGGATATATATTCGAAGTATTCGAAGCGATTTGGTAAGATGTTTATCCAAAACTGTACCCTACCTGATAACCCGGGCTGTTATCTCTTTAAAGACGCTTCCGGCAGCGTAATCTATGTCGGCAAGGCAAAGAACCTGAGAAAGAGGGTCAAGAGCTACTTCCAGAAGAAGAATCTGGACCCTAAAACAGAGGCAATGATGCAGAAGATTGATACTGTTGATTTCATCGTCACGGATACGGAAGTAGAATCGTTAATCCTCGAGAACAACCTGATAAAGAAGAACAACCCGAGATATAATATTAACCTGAAGGATTCAAAGCGGTATGCCTACATCAAATTGACATTAGAGAAATTTCCGCGGTTGCTAATTGCGAGAAGAAGAGACGATACTGGCAGGTTCTTCGGACCGTTCGTATCGGCTGCGGTACGTGATTATGTACTATCCGCCCTGAAAAAGACTTTTCAGATCAGAACATGCAATAGAATGCCGAAGAAGCCGTGTTTGAGGCACCAGATTAAATTATGCCTGGCGCCGTGCATCGAAAAAGTCTGCACCGCCGAGTATTCTGATAGAATCCATGCAATCGAATTGATTCTCAACGGCAGGACGGAGGAACTCATCAAATCCAGAATACGCGATATGAAAGCGGCTTCGGATCGATTGGATTTTGAACGTGCCCTGGAATTGCGTAATCAGATAAAAGCAATCGAAATGCTCAAGGAAAAACAGAACATGGAGCTCTCGAAGAGATATGACGAAGATATAATCAATTACATCATAAAGAACGGGCGGGTCTATCTTATCCTCTTTAACATCTACAAAGGTACACTCGAGAATAAGCAGGAGTTTGAATTTGAGCATAAAGATAACTTCCTTGAGGAGTTTCTGGTTCAGTATTATTCAGAGAATGCCGTGCCTGAGGAATTGATACTACCAGAAGAAGTAGACGAATCCCTGAACTCGTTTCTTGAGCAGAAAAGAGCAGCAGGTAAAGTATCGGTCCGGGTACCAAAGAGAGGGGATAAGAAACAATTACTGGACCTCGTCCTGAAGAACATAAAAGCGTCATTCTTTTCTGAATCTGAGCAACTGGAGGAGATTAAAGATACGCTTCATCTCCCGGAGATTCCGGTTGTGATCGAATGCTTTGATATATCGCACTTATCAGGGACATCCACTGTCGGGTCCATGGTGCAGTTCAGGCATGCGCGAGCGGCAAAAAGCAATTACCGACGGTTCAGAATCAAAACAGTGGACGGTATAGACGATCTGAGTGCGATTGCCGAGGTTGTCAGGAGACGATACACGCGGCTCGTTAAGGAATGCTCAGAACTGCCCGACTTGATTATCATTGATGGCGGCACCGGACAGTTGAATTCCGCTATTAAAGAGCTCAATAAGCTTGGTCTTAGGGTTCCGGTCATAGCCATTGCAAAGAAGTTCGAAGAGGTTTATATGTCAGGATTACCGTTTCCGCTGAGATTAGACCGGAGAAGCAAAGCATTGAAGCTGATACAACCAGATAAGAGATGAAGCGCACAGGTTTGCTATCACTTATAACAGGCAGTTACGTAAAGAGGAACTATTGAAATGAGTATGCGTGTGCCGGGCAAAAAAAAAACAGCCGCATTAGCACGCCTTCATAAATCTGCTCTTTATTTGCGCGGCATTCAACTTTATGTTTCCTATTTCTGCATTGCCTGGCTTCACCAGGAGATGCAGGAACCGCGGACCTTTTTCCTCGTATAGCTGCTCTAAGGCGTATCGCAGCTCTTCTTCGGTATGCACCCGCTTCGTATTCGCTATCCCTGCACTTATCGCCATCAGTTCCATATCTGCATAAGGTGCAGGTTGGTCACCGGTGCTGCCCCACGTGCCGTTGTCAAGGCAAACAATAGAGAGATTTACCGGCTTCTTATCCGCTACAACAGGCAAAATGTTGCTCATCTTGAGACTTCCATCACCGTCAAGCACCAACACTTCCCTTTTTGTCTTCATTGCGACACCCAGACCTATTGCAGAAGCTTGACCCAGACTACCGAGCATATAGAAATTCAGAGAGCGGTCTTTAGCAGCATAAAGCTCCTTGCTCGGCACCCCGATATTAGAGATAACAGCTTCTTCGGCTAGATAAGCTGTTATTAACTTTATTGCATCGTATCTTCTCATTTCCGGTGGATTAATCACTTTTTCATACTGCAAGCGTATTTCATCCGGTTTGTGCGGTTTGTGCGAAGTTGTCTCCTCTTCAATAGTACCAGTACCGCTGCATTCCCATATCTTCGGCGAGATGAGCGCAATATGCGGTCTTTCATTCTCGAACGCATCCTGAATGACCTCTTCTATCAGTCCAATCGCAGATGTCTCTTCTATTAGCGTGCAGTTCAGGTCTAACGCATCTAAAAGTTTGGGCAACGCTTTTCCCAGTGGTACCTGCGCTTCTATCTTCTCTTTATAGACACCACGCCAGCTCGCTAATACCGGTAGCGGTAAGCCATATGTAACTGTAAGCGACATGAGCGTATTTATCGAATTGCCTAACCCTGTGCTCTGTATAATCATCAGTGGCTTACCCCCGGCGAGGTAAACGCCTGCGGAGATGCCAACGCCATTTTCCTCGCGGTTCAAGCCTACGTGACAGAACTCGTTTGCAACGAACCGTAATAGTACGCTCAGTTTCTCACAGGGCAGCGTGGACACCACGTCTATTTTTGCACTCTTCAATATCTCGATTACTTCTCGTTCTGGTTCTTCATCCATGGGTGAGTTTGATATGTATAGTAAGTATGTTGTTGATGTGTTAGTAAAGTGCTTTTATAAAACAAGGTATAATGTTCCCCATGTCAATATAAGTTTTAAGATGAGTACTGCAGGTGCCTTAAAAGGGGTAGATAAAAACCATTGGAAGATGTTTACAGAACAGGATTTTACCCTTGATACTCTTGTGAAGGGAATGAAAAGACCGGCATTGGGCTGTATTGTCTCGTTCCTCGGTGTCGTGCGGGATGATGGTGCAACAAAAGGAATGGAGATTACAGTGGACGAGCAAACGGCAGAGATAGAGCTTATGAAGTTGAAGCGAGAAACACTGGAAAAGTTTGACGTTGAAGATGTGGAAATAGTACACCGAAAAGGCTCGCTGGATGTCGGCGATAGCATAGTGGCTATTCTGGTAGGAGCGGCTCACAGAAAAGACGCGTTCCTGGCTTGTGAGTATTTGATAGACGTATTGAGGGTAAGCGGGGCTATAAGGATGAAAGAATTGAAATGACCTGTTGAATTATGTCAATGCGGTGGTTGCCAAAATCCGCACTTTTTTAATGGAAAATAGGACTAAGCTTTTATGTGAGGAAACTACTTTGGATTTTAGAGATATATAAAAAATAACGTAACGTCTTTGAGCGATAAAATAGAAGAAGGGTATGAACATGAAAGAGCAAGGTGAAAAGAAACCCTTTAGGGAAGATATAGAAGAATTAATAGAAACCGGGGACTTAAGGGGACTACTTGAAAAGAGTGGCGAATTGCACGGGCATTTATGTAGCTATTCTGCCTACGGTGTTAAAGCCGGCTATATTGCCATGCGCGAATTAGGGATAAGAAATACAGGCATGGAAGAAATTGTGGCAATTGTCGAGACCAATAATTGCTTCAGTGATGGCATTCAACTCGTTACGGGCTGCACGTTCGGAAACAACGGTCTTATATTCAGAGATTTTGGGAAGACTGCGGTAACCGTAGCGAAACGGGACGGGACTGCGATAAGAATCGTTTTAAACCCTGATGTTGACGCTCGTCGTGCACAAGAGTATCCCGAAGCACATGAACTCTTCGATAAGATCGTAGCTAAGCGCGAAAAGGCAACACCCGAGGAGCATAAAAGGTTGATGCAGCTATTTGCAGAGATGTCAATCGCGGAATTGGAAACACCCGCGGATGAGATATTTCTCATAAAGCGCCTGAACATTAGAGTGCCTGAGTACGCCCCTATATTTGATTCGGTGACGTGTTCGATTTGTGGCGAGAGCTTGATGAAAACGCGTGCTGTGAACGAGAATGGGGAATATCTTTGCATCCCGTGCTCCAACCATGAATACTATCAGATGGACGGGTCTGGCATTTCCTTCATGGACACGGGGGTCGGCAACAATGAAGAATAAAGCCATTACATTTTTATCGTTAGTATCAGTTTCAATTCTACTGAGTTCTTCATTACCGGGCTTGTCCGTCGCCAGCGCAGGTCCTGAAGATGCAAAGTCTGGTGAAGTGAGCTACACAATTGCGGATCCCACGGGTGATTACGGCTATCCCTCTCCTCATGGACACTATCCACGGGGTCCGGGGTACGTAAGAATGAGTTTCATCTTTGATACTTTGGTGTGGAAGAATCCGCAAGGTTTTGTGCCTGCGCTTGCCACAGACTGGGAGTACCTCGGAGATGAAAACGCGTATCTTTTCCACCTGCGCAAAGACGTTACCTGGCACGATGGCGAGAGGTTTACGGCTGAAGATGTCGCTTTTACCTTCAATTATGTTAAAGAACATCCCAGTTGGTGGGTGGACCTTCTATATGTAAAGCAGGTAGAGGTACTTGACGAATATACCGTAAAAATCTACTTGACGGAGCCGTACGCACCCTTCCTTAACGATGCTGCAGGCACATTAGCCATTCTTCCAAGACATATATGGCTGGACGTCAAGAATCCTGGCGAATTCATGGAACCGGAAGCGCTGATAGGGACAGGGCCCTTCAAGCTTGTTGATTACAGCAAAACTCATGGCACCTACCTCTATGAAGCCTACGAAGATTACTATCTGGGAAAGCCAGAAATAGAGCGATTGATATTTGTCAAAATCAGTGAGGAGATGGCTTCTACTGCATTAATAAGAGGAGAAGTCAACGCTACTGCAATACCACCGGAAACCGTGGAAGAGGTTAAAGGTAAGGGCTTCACGTTAATAAGCCAATCCGGGGATTGGAATGCCAAGCTCATGATAAACCACGAAAAGGAGCCAATGTCTTCTAAAGAGTTCAGACACGCCCTCGCCTATGCAATAAACAGGAGTGAACTGGTGGAAATCGCACAACGAGGTCAAGCGATTCGAGGAAGCCCCGGATTACTCTCTCCTACCAGTCCGTACTACAACCCTGACATCGTAACGTATGACTACAATCCAGAGCGTGCAAAAGACCTTTTGGAAAGCATGGGGTACCAATTGAAAGACGACGGCTACTACTGGAAAGATAAAGAACTGCTTGAACTCGAACTCATAACGTCCCCGCAAATGGGTTTTGAACGTGTTGCCGAGATAATGGCGCAGCAGTTGGAGGAAGTAGGCATAAAAGTCAATGTCAGAAGCCTTGAATCGAAAACACTTGATAGCAGGGTCATAACCCGGCAATTCGATCTGGCTATAAACGGGCATGGCGGGATCGGCGGCGATCCGTCAATCCTGAACAAAGTCATTCCTGGCACGTTTGGCTACAGTGCGAATTACACGAAAAACGAGACCTTGAACCAGTTGCTCGAAGCACATTTGCATGAAATGGACGAGGAAAAGAGGAAGGGGATGGTGCGTGAAATTCAGGAGATATACGCAGAGGAGCTTCCTGCTTTGACGCTTTACTATCCGACGTGGTACTGGGGACATGACGGCCGCGTTGACATTTATTACACCAGTGGCGGTATTGCAAGGGGAATACCCATCCCTCTGAACAAGCTGGCTCTTATGGACTACAAAGCAACGGCGAATACTCCGGCATCCACAGCCACGACAGCACCAGTACCGGGATTTGAACTCGCGCTTTCGCTACTTCTACTCATTACAGCGGCGGTTCTGAAAAGAAGACGGTGATAGCGTTGCCCGTAAAAATGAGAGCACCAAAAATTGGTAACTATGTTATAGCCTTCCTCATAATACTGGCTCTCAATTTTTTACTCCCGAGGATGATGCCAGGTGACCCGCTTACCGCTATCTGCGGCGAAGAAGTTTTTGTGGAGATGACGCCGGAACTGAGAACTGAACTCATGCACCGTTTTGCTTTGGATGAACCTCTCTGGAGACAGTTCTTCGTTTATCTCACAAGCATTCTACGTGGCGATTTTGGATATTCCTACTACTATAACGCACCGGTATTGGAAGTGATCCTTGAAGCTCTCCCCTGGACCTTACTGCTTCTTGGCTCATCGCTCGTTCTTTCCACGTTACTGAGCATAATTATGGGGATAGAATCCGGCTGGCGGCGAGGCAAAAGCAGTGATAAATCCTTGCTCACCGCAATCATGATTATGAATGGTTTTCCGAATTTCTTCATTGGCATTATTCTGCTGCTCTTGTTTGGCGTTTATCTTGGCATTCTACCGCTTCAGGGCGCCCAAACCCCTTATTCCAATCTATCAGGTCTCGCGCTCCTGCTTAATAGAGCCACGCACCTTGTCTTACCTCTTACGGCATTGACCTTAGCACAGATCCCTAGCTCTTATCTCCTCATGCGGAATACGATGATCACAACGCTAAAAGAGCCTTTTATCCTGACAGCAAAAGCAAAAGGTCTATCAGAGGCGTCAGTACGGTATAGACACGCGGGTAGAAATGCAATGCTTCCGATTGTCACCACGACGGGCGTAAGAGTGGGGATGATCGTTACGGGTGCGCTCTTCATCGAAACAATCTTCTCTTATCCTGGTGTGGGACTGTTGATATACAACTCGCTGCTTATGCGAGATTATCCGATTCTGCAAGGCGCGTTCTTCATTGTAACGGTTTTTGTTATAGCTGCCAACTTCTTCGTTGATTCGCTCTATACAAAGATTGATCCGCGAATAGGGATAGGAGATAGCGTAGAACATGCACATTAACTACTGGAAAGAGCTGAAAAAGAGCACCTTTGGAATGACCGGGTTAGCTATGCTCATCTTAGTCGTCATTATTGCGGTATCGTCGCCTCTTCTTGCTCGATATGACCCGGGTGAGCCAAGCCACGCAGCCCTTAAACCTCCGTCCAACGAGCATTGGTTGGGAACAAACGATGTGGGACAGGATATTTGGAGTCGTCTACTTTACGGGGCGAAAAACACGCTCTTAGTGGCTTTAGGTGTGGGCGTGCTAACAACCCTTATCGGTACCGTCATCGGAGCATCGGCTGCGCTAGCCGGTGGCTTATACGAAAGAATAATGATGAGAGCGGTAGATGCCCTCATTGCGATTCCCACGTTTATTGTTATCATTTTAGTCGCAGCCTATGTCCTGCCGAATGTCTGGACACTTATTCTTCTCATTTCTGTCCTAACGTGGCAGGGCGAGGCGAGACTGGTAAGAGCTCAAACACTGTCAGTTAAGGAACGAATGCATGTTTACGCAGCAAGAACGTTTGGCGCAAATATGTGGTACATCTCAACACGCCATATAATACCTGACCTCAGTCCAATTCTGTTCGCCGTATTTATCCACAACGCAACGAGGGGGATATTCATGGAAGCGGGTTTGGCGTTCCTCGGCATAGCAGACATCTCAACGGTGAGTTGGGGGCTCATGATGCATCACGCACTCAGATTCTACTACCTTGACGTTTGGATGTGGTGGCTCCTTCCGACTGGACTTGCCCTTTCGGTTACGATAATGGCTTTCGTTTTCATTGGATACGCCCTTGAAACAGCCATGGACCCCCGCCTAAAGGAGGGAAGTAATGCTTGAACTAGAAAATCTGGAAGTCAGCTATGATCAAAAAAAGGTTCTCTGTGGGATAAATCTCACGGTGAGACGAGGCGAATCTCTATCAATTGTAGGCGAATCGGGCGGTGGTAAAACCACTCTTGGGCTTAGCATCATGGGACTCGTTAAAGGCGCTGTTACTGGTAAGATTCTATTGGATGGTAAGAATTTGACTTCACTTCCAGAACCTGAGCTGAGAAAGATAAGATGGAACAAGGTCTCTCTGGTCTTTCAGGATGTAGAAGGCGCGTTAAACCCGCTATACACGGCATTGGACCAGGTTTCAGAGCCAATAATAGAGCATAAACTGAAGAAGAAGGAAGAGGCTAGGAGGCATGCTCAACAGCTCTTAAAGGCAGTCGGTCTTCCACAGGAGCGTTCTTCCGCCTATCCACACCAGCTGAGTGGCGGGGAGAAGCAACGCGTCTTGATAGCAATGGCAATAGCAAACAACCCCGATCTGATTATTCTGGACGAACCCACCGCAGCATTGGACGTCATCACCAAAGCAGAGATAATCAACTTGATTCGCGATGCCTGTAAGGGGCGGACAATACTTCTATTAACTCATGACCTCTCCACACCCCCAAAGCTCACAGATAGAATCGCGGTACTCTATGCCGGTAGAATTTTGGAATTAGGTTCGACAACCAATATCCTCTCCAATCCGAGACACCCTTATACACGAGGGCTTCTTCGTTGCTATCCTAGCATGACCAGAACGAAGGATTTGCAGGGGATAAAGGGCAGAATGAGCTTCTCTGAGCGGGGATGCCCTTTTTATCCTCGCTGCACTCAATCAATTGAAATCTGTCGAGACGAGGTGCCTCGGTTGGAAGAGAAGGGTGATCGCCTCATAGCCTGCCATAGAGGTGGGGTCATACCGCTCTTGGAGGTGCAAAAGCTAAGCAAGTTTTTTAGCTCATTGAAGGCGGTTGATTCTGTTGATCTAACCCTCTATGAAGGGGAGACCTTAGGACTGGTAGGAGAAACGGGCTCTGGAAAGACAACGCTGGCCAAGACGATCATGGGGATTTTTGAAGCAACGGAAGGAGAGATTTTTCTTGAGGGTTCAAGAATTCGCAATAGAGACCTGTCCTTCTATACGCGAGTTCAAATGGTCTTTCAAAACCCAAGGGAGTCTTTAAGCCACCGCCTCTCAGTTCTTGAAGCTGTAAAAGAGCCTTTGGAAATACAGAAGCTGGAGGATAAGGATCACAGAGAAAGCAGAGTGCGCGACATTTTGGAGGAGGTTGAATTGCCTTGCGCAGAGTACTTGAACAAATATCCACATCAACTGAGCGGTGGAGAAGCGCAAAGAGTTGCAATAGCAAGAGCGCTTATATTAAATCCGAAGCTCCTCATTGCTGATGAACCAACTTCAGCCCTGGATGCCAGTATCCAGGCAAAGATTGTAAAGCTCCTGCTCAATCTTCAGGAGAAGAGGGGCATAAGCATACTCTTCATCACCCATAACTTGCCCCTGGCAAGGAAGATAAGTGATCGGATTGCGGTGATGTTAGCGGGTAAAATCGTGGAAATGGGCAATACAAACGAGATACTTGGTTATGAAAGCCATCCATATACAAATGAACTGATTTCTCTATTATCCGAAGACCAGGTAATCTTAGAGGGTAATATAAAACGCAGGAGCAATTATCCGTCAGGGTGCGTGTTTTATCCGAGATGCCCTTTTGCGGCAGAAATTTGTAAGGAAAAAGAGCCGGAGATGGTTGAACTTGGAAAGGGGCATTTGGTAGCCTGTCATTTTGTTTAAACGGCTAAAAATTTCCCCTCTCTTCTTACACGATACGGGTATCTCTTTAATTTCCATGTTCTCCTTTTATAACTTTCTCTATGGTTTGAGCATATTACCCGTCAGGATGATTAGAATTATATAATCGAGTCCTGAAGCAGAAAGTATCGGTTTTCCCGTTTAAACCTAACTTTCTTAGGTTTTTTTGACAAGACCGAATCTTTTTAGGGCGTGGTTTTTATATTCCTAACTTTTAAATAGGGATGAGGAATAAAAAGAGAATAAAATGGGCGATGAGTGCGTGAGCAACCATATAGCAGAGGAGAAACGGGCTTTTCTAAATGATAACTACGGTGACACGATGCCGTTAAACCAGTTGAAACCTGGTGAACTGGGAAGAGTCATGGCAGTGGAAGGCGGTCGTGGTATTCGCCAGAAGTTGTTCTTAAGGGGTTTATTTGAAGGCAGTGTCGTTCGCATGATCTCCTGTTACGGACCTGTTACCATTGAGTTAGATAGAAACATGATGTCCATAGGTCGCGGAATGGCGCAAAAAGTTATCGTGAGGAGGATTTGAACGGAATGGAGAAGAAGTTGAGTGAAATGGATTTTGATGAAGAGGGAACGGTGAAAGAGATAAAGGAGAATTTAAGGAAGCTAGTAGCAGGTATGGGCATCAGAGAAGGTAAGAATATAAGAATGGCGACAAAGCAGCCCATAAAAGGACCTGTGGTGGTAGAAGTGGACACGTCATTCACTTCTTTGGGGTTAGGTGTAGCGGAGAAAATAGTCGTAGAGGTGGAATAGCAATTAATAAGAGATAGGAACAGAGAAATGAAAATCTTATTGATGGGGCATCCGAATGTGGGGAAAAGCGTCTTCTTCAACCGGCTGACGGGCGCAAAAGTGTTCGAGTCAAATTATCCGGGAACGACAGTAGATTTCATGCGAGGCTGGATGCGTTTGGAAGGAGAAGATGTCGAGCTAATAGACGTGCCCGGGGCATTTTCCTTAGTGCCTAAGGACCGGGCTGAAGAAGTAGCGGTGAAAATGCTTACGGAGAACCCTGATTCTGTGGTTGTATGCGTGCTTGACGCATCGAAAGTAGAGCGGGGCCTTTACCTGGCTTTGGAAATCATTGAAAGAGGCTATCCGGTTGTAGTAGCATTGAATATGTGGGACGTTGCCGGGGAGAAGAATATAAAGATAGATGTGGAGAACCTGGAGCGGATTCTTGGTGTGCCAGTAGTGCCAACGACAGCGATAAGCGGAGAGGGCTTCAAAGAGCTCGTTTCAAGAATAAAGGAAGCAGCACCTGTGAAAATAGAAAAAATTATCGAGAGCGCAGGTGATGTAAGAAGAGTAAGAGGTGGTGAAAGTGCCGCTGTCTGTTGATGAGCGATGGGATTTAATAGATAAAATATCGAAAGAGACGGTGGAGTTTGGTGCGTATAAACATACATTGAAAGACGCAATTGCGGAACTCACCGTTAAGCCACTGACCGGAATACCGGTTGCAATTGCAGTTATATACGGTTTTTGGTCTTTTTTCTGCGATTTCGCAGGTACTCTGTTTACAGACGGCTTCATGGTCCGGCTTTTCGATGAGCACTGGCTGCCGTGGCTGCAGTCAGTTTTTCCCGGTGGATTAGGAAACCCGTTCTATGCACTCATGGTAGATGCGGGGCATCTAGAAAATGGAGTGCTTGTAGCCTCAGACAATTGCTTTGAGGCTTTTGGCGTGCTTACCAGCGGGCTGTTCGTTCCTTTTGGCGTGGTCCTATGGGCAGTGCTGGCGTTTTATCTGATGTTTGCAATATTAGAAGACGTAGGCTATTTGCCAAGACTGGCTGTTCTCGTTGATACGGTATTGCACAAAATAGGTTTGCACGGCTATGCGATTGTGCCCACTTTCCTTTCCTTAGGCTGCAATGTCCCGGGCGTAACGGCTACGAGACCACTGGAAACAAGGAAACAAAGGTTCATGATGATAACGCTGTTAGCGATATTCGTTCCATGTGGTGCGCAAATAGGAATTATGCAGGATTTAGTTCCAGAGCTGATGGGCTGGATTTTCTTGACTTTAGCCATAGGTTATCTGGGCTTTGGGTTCATCCTTAACAAGATTGTGCCCGGGAAGTCGCCAGAACTCATAATGGACGTGCCGCCGTATCAACTGCCAACGTTGAGAAATATCGTAAGGAAGCTGTGGATAAGGACTTCGCGTTTTCTACTCGTTGCGGTTCCTTTCGTTCTATTAGGGTGTCTAATTGTTGGTCTTATGTACCTGACTGGAGCGATGGATTGGCTGGCGGCTGCACTGGGTCCGTTGCTAATGGGCTGGTTTGGAGTGCCATCAGAAACAGTAGCACCGTTGATAGCAGGCTTTCTGAGGAAGGACCTGGCAGTGGGAATGCTCGGCGGTCTTATGGAGCAAGGGATAATGACTACTTTTCAGATGTTCACATCCGTGATTTTGCTTTCTATCTACTTCCCATGCCTGGCGACATTCGCACTGATGTTGAAGGAAGAGAACTGGAAAGAATTTATTGGCAGCATCGCTTCGCTTATAGCAATGATCTTTGTCTATGGCGGCTTGATACATTTAGTAGGAATCATGCTGGGGGTGGCGTAAACAAATGAACGAAGGGGAAGAGGAATTTGGACAGGTGTATTTCGCAGTTTTAGGGGCAGTAGCATTAGCGTTTGGAGCAGCAGAACTGATTACAAGTGCGGGTGAGGGATTTACATGGGGGATTTTGGATTCTTCGGGGGGTGCAGACCCCATGTTTCTGCCGTGGAGGGCAATAATCCTCCTATCCGTGGGCTTCTTTTATCTGAGCAGCGTGAAGAATTTCGCTGAGATACATCAATTGGCGAAGGCAGTAATGGGAAGCATAATGATATGGATAGTTGCGGGAATGGCGATATGGTCGCGGATAGCGAACTCTATCCCCGGAGAAGAGACGTGGTTTAACAGCTTAGAAGGGTTCTTAGCGAGTTATGCACCGCCTTATTGCCCGGAGATGTTTTTACTGCCGTTCTCGCTGGTGATCGTGTATTATATCTTGAAGGAGAAGGAAGCGGAGAAATGAAAAAGATATTAGAATTGAGATTTTACCGAGAGCGCTTTGGGTTGTTCATGGCTTTTGTTTGTATTTGGGACTTCTCATGGATATGGTTTGCAATTATGATTATCTTTATCCCGGTATGGTATTTGTATTAAGGTTGTAATGGCAAAAAATAGAAAAATTTATATACCACCCCTATCTCCATATATATTAAAATTAAAGGAGGTATTATAAACGGAACAAAATGATTGCGCAAGAGCAGAAGCCTATGGATGAGATTCTGGGCTATCTCAATGGTAAGCGGCTGATAGTAGTGATGGGCTGTGGTGGCTGTGCTACGTTCTATGGTACAGGTGACAAAAAAGCGGTGAGTGATATGGCAGAGAAACTAACGAAGGAAGGAAAGGAGGTCACGAAAATTAGTCTGCCTTTAGGGATTTCAGCATGTGAAATTGACATGAGTGCAGCGTTCTTGGTAAAAAACCGAAAGGCGCTTGAGAACTGCGATGCCGTTTTAATGATGAGTTGTGGTGATGGTGTGCAAGTGGTAACTGAATATATGGACGGGCCGATGGGAATCACAAAGCACATAATTCCAGCAAACGATGCGATAGGGCTTGTAGGCGGCGGACCTACCAGGTTCAAGGAGACCTGTCAGTCATGTGGAATGTGTGAAATGGGCAAAACCGCGGGAGTCTGTCCCTTGACGGCGTGTGGAAAAGGCTTGATGAACGGTCCCTGCGGTGGCGTGCGAGAGGATGACAAATGTGAGATAGACCCGGAGAAGGACTGCGCATGGGTGAAGATATACAAACGGATGGAGAAACTGGGAGAACTCGACAAATTCATCGAAATGCGAGACCCACACGAGTGGAGTAAAGCGAAGCGACCACGGCTGTTCGAGATAGAGAAGCCAATTAATCCAGTGCGAACAATGCTTGGTTCTCTACCGGCATATCTGCCTTTGCTAAGGAAACCAAGGATAGAAGAGGGGGAGTGATGAAAAGAAATGGGCGATGAAGTGTATAGCGATTTGATGAGGGACTTGAAGTCCGGGAAGTATGCCTTCACAGGGGAGTTAGAGCCTGAAAAAGCGGGTGATGTCCACGAACCGATTGCGATGGCAAGAGACTTGAAGGGACTGGTAGTAGCATGTAACGTGACGGACAATCCACAGAGTTTCGCTTATGTTAACAGCATGGCGGCGTCGTATCTAATCCAGAAAGAGACGGGTATGGAGTGCGTTTACCAGTTGCGGTGTGCGGACCGAAATCGTATGGCGCTTCTATCTGATGTGCTTGGTGCTGGCGCCTTGGGACTGAAGAATATCTTAGCGTTAACGGGTGATCATGTATCTCTTGGGGATACACCGGATGCAAAGCCCGTCTTCGATCTGGATTCAACCACGCTGATAGCTATGATCCGGAAAGTGGTAGACGAGGGAAAGGACATGGCAGGCAATGAAATACATAACCCGCCGAAACTGCATGTGGGCGGGGCCGCGGCGCCTGGAGCGGCACATTTGAAAGCAGAAGTTGCAAAGGTGAAGCGAAAAATCAAGGTTGGCGTGGAATACCTACAAACTCAGGTCGTTTACTACACGGATACTCTGGATAAGTTCTTTAACGAGCTGGGGAAGGTAGATGTCCCGATTCTGGTGGGGATATTCCCGGCAAGGACTTTTGGGCAGGCGGAATTCTTCGATAAATTCGTTGCGGGTGTGGATGTGCCACCGGATTATCTGGAAGCCATGCGGAAGACGAAGGAGATAAAGGACAAGGAGAAGAAGAATGAAGAGGTGGACAGAGTAAACGTAGAGTTCTTTACGGGTTTCCTGGAGCATCTGAAAGGAACACCGGCGGCGGGATGCCACATGATGGCGGTGGGGTATCCCCGGATAATACCAGCACTCAAGAAGATAATCGAGTAAGGAAGAGAACGTTTTTTCGTTCCCTTCTTCCTTCCTTCCTTCCTTCTTTATTTTATTTATCCAGAATATTCACTATTTCATCTATTGTGATGGTCCAGTCAGCGGCTTTGCGTATTGTCCCTTTTGCACCCGCGTCGAGCGCTTTTCGTTCCACATCGGTATTGGCATAGGCGGTGAAGAGGTAGATGTTAGCTCCCGGATCGTTATCCTTTATCCTTATAGTCGCTTCCACACCGTCCATCACGGGCATTCGAAGGTCCATCAGCACGAGGTCTGGCTTCTGACCGTCACCTGACAGTTTGCTGTACATCTGAACCCCCACCTCCCCATTTCCCGCAGAGTACACGGAAAATGTATGCTGATCGTTCCGCGCAAGAAAAAGAGACAGCAGTGTGTGAACCGCTTCTTCGTCATCCACAATCAAGATACGATATTCCATCTTTATTTTATCCCTCCTTCTCTTCTGTTTCTTCCTGTGAATATCTCCCAGCCAGTGAATCCTTCACCAGTTGCAGGATTTCCTCGTTTTTTTCGCGTATAATTCTAATTTTCTCACGCTGGTCTTCGTCAAGATTACCGGATTCAAGTAATAAATCAGCGTATCCACCGATGATACACACCGGAGTGATAATTCTGTGTGACGTTTCTTTCAGGAAGTATTCTCTTAGTCTATAAGCCCTTGCTCTCTCTCGTTTCGACTCTTCAAGCTGTTCTACATGCTCCTGAAGTGAACGAGCGGTATGTTTCAAAGCGTTTTCCGCACGCTTGCGCTCGGTGATGTCCAGGTAAACAATGACAAAATCCTTATTCTTTGGAGACCCGTCCATTCTTGAAGCGTATACTGTGCATAGTATATCCCTACCATCCTTGTGCCGGCACGTGACCTCTTCACTATAAGTCTGTTGCGTCTCAAGAGCAAGATAAATGTGTGCGCATATTTCTGCATACTCTTTCTCAGTTCGGTATAAAATTCGTGTGCTTTTGCCAATTAACTCTTCGAGTTTCCAGCCGAAAACCGTCTCCACACTTTTATTTGCAAAGATGATATGACGTTCACGCGAATGAATAACGGCAACTGGGACTGTCTCAAGTATGGTGCTCTTTAACACTTCGCTCTCTTTTAACTTCTTATCCATACGGCTCTTGTAAAGCGCCATTTGTATGGCTGCGAGGAGCTGCCTATCCTGAAACGGCTTAACGAGATAAGCATACGGTGCAGTGCTTTTGGCACGGTCTATCAACTCCATATCAGAATATGCAGTCAGAAAGATAATAGGAATATCCAGCTTATTTTTTATCTCAAGCGAAGCGTCTATGCCGTTTCCCTGACCTTTCAGGACGATGTCCATCAATACTAAATCCGGCTTAAGTTCAAGTGCCTTTTTCACCGCAGCCCCGGCACTGGCTACTCGCCCCACCACTTCGTAACCAAGGTCGGTAATCACCATTTCCAGGTCTTCAGCCACGATGGCTTCGTCTTCAACGATTAGTACACTTTCCTTTTTTGCCATGCTAACGCCTCCGAAGTCCCGTATAAGTTACTTATACTTCCGTTTTTCCACCACATTCATATACAATATACAGTTTTTTTTAAATTATTATATCCTTTGTTTTTAAGTTTTTAAGTTTATTAGTGGAAATGACAAAGGTGGCATGTGAAAATGAAAGTGATAATTTTGGCTGCGGGAGAGGGTAAGAGGATGCGACCCCTTACTTACGAACGGCCAAAAGTAATGCTTCCAATAGCGGGAAAGCCGATATTAGAGCATTTGCTCGTAGAGGCAAAAGAAGCGGGACTAAACGACTTTATATTCGTGGTTGGGTACCATGATGAGACCATTCGAGATTACTTTGGAAACGGTGCGGACTGGAACGTGGGAATCCAGTATGTAACGCAAAAGGAGCAGCTCGGTACTGCGGACGCTCTGCGGCGGACTGAGCATTTAGTAGAGGACAAAATCCTCATGCTGAACGGGGACACAATTGTGAGTGCGGAGGACATCAAGCAGGTCATAACAGGTGAACTCACACTGGGCGTTATTGGAGTACCAAATCCCGAAGAATACGGTGTGGTTGAGACAGAAGGGGAGCGGATATTACGAATACACGAGAAGATGCGTGAACCTCCTTCAAACCTGATAAACGCCGGGGTTTATCTATTGGACGAGAATATCTTCACAGCACTGTCAAAGACGGTGAAATCGAAAAGGGGCGAATTCGAGCTTACGGATTCTTTACAGTTGCTTATAAATGAAGGTATTAGCATCGTCTGTAAGCGTATCGAGCACTGGATAGATGTCAGCTACCCCTGGGATTTGCTGGTTGCGAACGAGCATCTAATAAAGAAGATAAGTAGGGAAGTCAGAGGTGAGCTTGAGGAGAACGTCTGGTTAAAAGGGGAGATATTGATTGGAGAAGGCACGGTGGTAAAATCTGGCACTTACATAGAAGGTCCTGTCGTGATAGGACAGGACTGTGAAATCGGCCCTAATAGCTATATACGTCCAAATACGTCGGTGGGCGATAACTGCCATATAGGCAACGCGGTAGAGCTGAAAGGTTCGATTATTATGGACGACACGAAGATTCCACACTTCAGCTATGTCGGTGATTCCGTTATCGCATGCCGGTGCAATCTCGGTGCAGGAACGAAGATAGCGAATTTAAGGTTTGATAACGCGCATGTGAGAGCAAAAGGATTGGACACAGGTAGGAGGAAATTTGGAGCGATAATAAGCGATGGTGTGAGTACGGGGATAAATGCAAGTATAGATGCAGGAGCGATTATCGGCAATAACACGCTTGTTGGACCCGGTGCTTTCGCTTCGGGGTATATAGAGCGAAATTCGAGGATATTTTAAAATGAGGTTTGAACAGGCAGTAGTGCTTGCTGCGGGAGAAGGGGAAAGGCTGAGACCGTTCACGGCGTCAAAGCCAAAGGTAATGATTAAGGTGGGGAATAAGCCGATTCTACAGTATGTCGTGGAGGCCCTGGAAAGAAACGGCATAAGAAGGATTATATTCGTTGTGGGGTATAAAAAAGAGAAGATCATGGATTATTTTGGTGACGGCAAAGATTTAGGCGTGGAAATAGAGTATGTGGTTCAGGAACATCTGCTTGGGACTGGAGACGCACTGAATCAGGCGGAGAATAAGACGGCAGACCGATTTCTCGTTTTGTCCGGCGATAACGTAATTGATGCCTCGACCATTGCAGATTCCGAGCTCCTGGACGCAGAAGGAAACGCGATATTGATAAAGGCATACAATGATGTGAGCAAGTATGGTGTGGTAACGGTGGATAACGGCATGGTTACGGATATTATAGAGAAGCCGGCAGAAGAGATAAGCAATCTGGTAAATACGGGCATATACGCCTTTGAAGATGCGATATTTGAGTACATGGATGATGAGCTGACGTCAGGATTAATAGGCATGGTTCACGCGGGCATTCCGGTTAGAGCGTATGCCACGCACGGTGCATGGCTGGATGCCGTCTATCCCTGGGACATCCTACGATTGAACGACATCGTGCTGAAGGGAGAGCCCGCAAAGATAGAAGGAAAGATAGAACGGGGTGTGACCATAGATGGGAAAGTCACAATAGGCAAGAATTCGGTGATAAGAGCGAACTCGTATCTGAAAGGACCTGTTATAATAGGCGAAAATTGCGAGATCGGGCCCAATGCCTGTATCTTTCCGTCCACGAGTATAGGAAATGACGTCCAAATATGCCCGTTTACAGAGGTAAAGAACTCGGTATTGATGGATATGGTAAGAATAGGCTCGTTCTCTTCTATTCATGATTCTATATTTGATACTGGCTCGCATGCCGAAGGGGGATTTATAGCACGAAGCGAGGAAGCAGATATAGAAATCGGTGGTGAGCATCACAGGGTAAACGTTGGCGCGATAGTAGGCGAATATTGCGAGCTGGGCAGCAACATCATTGCGATGCCCGGAGCGATAATAGGAAATCATGTGGAGATAATGTCAATGAAGGAGCTGCGCGGTAAAATACGGGATGGAAGCATGGTGGTATGAGGAGGGAGGCAATAGGCAATAAAATGTGTGGAATAGTAGGATACGTGGGAGAACGTGGAGCACTGCCTATCATCCTTAATTCGCTGCAGCGGATTGAATACCGTGGATATGACTCCTGTGGCATTTTAGTGCAGGATAACATAGAGGGGAATATTCATGTGCATAAGAGCATGAACTCGATAGCAGGTTTGAAGAAGAACCTGTCGGAATTGGATTATCCTGGCACCATAGGTATTGGACACACCAGATGGGCAACGCATGGCGTGCCATCAACTCGAAATGCACATCCACACTTTGATTGCGAAGGAGAGATTGCCGTTGTCCATAACGGGATAATAGAAAACTTTCAGGGGCTAAAAGAAGGACTGTTGAGCAACTGCCAGTTTAAATCAGATACTGATACAGAGGTAATACCACATCTAATCCGTCAATATTTAGAAAAGCGTGATAAACAAACATTTAAAAGAAGTTTGAACAGAAACAAAAACGCTGCGCAAGACGCGTTTGAGTTACAATTGAAAGAAGCAGTGAGTGCGTGTTTGTCGCGTTTGAGGGGTTCCTATGCGATAATAGCAGCGGTAAAAGGTTTTGATGGGTTAGTGGCAGCGAGGAAAGATTCTCCGCTTATTATCGGAGTGGGCGACCGTGAAAATTTCATTGCCTCTGACGTGCCAGCCGTGCTTGAGCAGACGAACCGGATAATTTATCTGGAGAATGGGGACCTCGCGGTGGTGAAGAAGGATTCGATATACATAGAGAATGACGATTCCGAGGTGAAGCGGGAGGAGAAACTAATTCCATGGACGATAGAAGATGCGGAGAAGGGCGGTTACGAGCACTTCATGTTAAAAGAGATACATGAGGAGCCAAAGGCGATTATAGATACGCTAAGAGGTTATTTATCAGAAGAAGGCATAAATTTAGGGCTTGAATTAGGTGCAGCTCGTATTCTGATGGTAGCCTGCGGCACGTCCTACTATGCCGCTCTGTGTGGTAAATATATAATAGAACATTTAGCAAAGGTGCCTGTGCAGGTTGAGCTTGCATCTGAGTTCAATTACTCGGATTTCGTGCTGGACGACATGATAGTAATGGCGATTACGCAATCGGGCGAGACTGCGGATACGCTGATGTCGTTGAAGAAAGCGAAGAGGTTCGGCTGCAAAACGGTAGCGATCACAAATGTAGTGGGCAGTTCGGCAACGCGAATCGCGGATGATACGATATACGTAAGAGCGGGACCGGAGATTGGGGTTGCAGCGACAAAAAGCTTTATTGTGCAGCTCGTTACGTTTTATCTCATAGGGCTCTGCCTTGCGAAATTGCCGGCACGCGAGCTTGAGGAACGCATTGTGGATTTGAAACGAATGCCACAGCTTGCTCAGGTAGTGCTGGACGAAGAAGACGCGAATATACAGAAATATGCACGGTATCTCTCTCAGTATGAGAATGCGTTCTTCGTGGGACGCGGAGTAAACCTGCCTATTGCATTAGAGGGTGCGTTGAAGCTGAAGGAGATTTCGTATATACATGCGGAGGGTTATGCCGCGGGTGAGCTCAAACACGGTCCTTTTGCGTTACTTACCCGTGACACACCGGTAATTGCGATTTTGTGCCGGGATCTTAGCTATGAGAAGACGCTGGGGAATGTGAAGGAGATAACGGCACGCGGTGCACCGGTGATTGCCATTGCGGAAACGGGAGATGAAGAGGTGGAGAAGTATGTGGATGGTGTGATACGGGTGCCTAAGACGAGTGCGATTACCTCGCCGATTCCTAATACGGTTGCGCTTCATTTGCTCGCTTACTGGACGGCAAAGATGAGAGGATGTGAGATAGATAAGCCACGGAATCTGGCGAAGAGTGTGACGGTGGAATGAGGATGCGTAAGACGTGCCCCGATAACTTATATCACGAATCAAAAAAAAATAATAATAATGACCGTGAAAAATCTTTTGAGATGCATGCGGTGCTTCTCCTTATTATTGACGTTTGTGGTGTAGAGTAGAAGGTTGTGATTGGATAAAACTCTTTTAAATGAGCTTATTTTCTCGACTTCACCGGGCTTTTTTTTGCTCTTTTTGCAAATGGGGTTATCATATCAAAAACTGTCGATGGCAATGCTTGTAGAAAAGGGCAGAATAAGGGGCAAAGCGAGAGCTATGACTGCTAACCGCACGGACCACGCCTGGACTTTAGAAGAGTTGTTCCGGTTTAAACCACCTCCGTAGCAGGTGAATATCCGGAATATGCAGGGGTCGGGAACTTTTTACGTGTTCACGCAATAATTAACTTTAAGTACCCGTGTTGATCATTAATTGGGTGATCGCCTCTATAGTATGAAAATTATACCTTTAATAAGAAGAAAGTTTATTCATCACTCTCAGACACCGGGATACACGAATATCTTACCTTCTGGATAAGATATGCCCATGAATTTGTTCAGATATTCCGTGTAAACTTCTTTAGGATTCAGGTTTAACTCTGGATGTATTATCTTAACCCAATATGTAAGCCCAACAACACTATCCAACCCATAGAGCGGTTCATTGCAGAACGCATAAATGCGGTTGTCTTTCACTGCAAATATACTCTCTGCCGCGGGTCGGCTCTTAATATCTGCTCTCAGCCTTTCAGGCTCGTCAATACTGCTCCAGCCCCAGCCACTGGTATATACCCCCTTAATTATCACATCGGGATTCTGCGCTACGACCCATTCCCACCCCAGATGCGGGTACGTCTTGCTCAGCTCACCAGCGACATTTTTCCCACCAGCCATAGTGCATGCGAAGTCATCTGCCGACCCGGGACCCTTGGTCGCAATATCTTCCAACCCCGTCACCGTTCCTTCGATAAATACCCACGGCTTCTGTCCATAAGAATAGAACCATGCAAGCCTGCTCAATCTATTCAGCTCTATATGTTTCACCGGCTCTCCAAGGCGTGTTGCCTCAAGATATGACAGAATCGCATTAGCGAGTTTATTCCTCGATACCGGCTCAAGGCCAGCAACGGCTTTTTTAACTGACTCCTCTTTCGTCTGATACCAACCTCTGTACTTATCCACAGCCCCCGTAGCATTAAGAATAGTTCCCAGTTTCGTTACTTCTTCCTGTAATGTATCGTGCTTATAAAAGTCAAAAGCAACCACTGTGATATTTCTAAAACCTTTTAACTTCTCAACGGGCTCTAATTTAGATGTATAGGTGATTACGAGTGTATGGTCGTCCGTTGCAAGTTCCGCAATCTTTCCATAATCAAACTCCTTCCATGTGCCAACAGATGGTGTATTCTTCAAACCCGGGAAGTAATAGCTCTTTTTATTCTTTATATCAGCGACCACACCAACGATATTGTGAACATGCCCAAGGACTTTTACCGCTTCTGCCGCATCACTGTTCAGGACGATTATCTTTACAGGCTCCATCGTTATCGTTAGTTCTCTACCTGCGGAATCTGTAATAGCCAGCGGATAAGTTGTTGCAATTGCAATTGCAGGCATCGCCATCAGCAACACGCATAACGCGAGAAGTGTCGCTGAGTAAAATGTTATCTTAGTTCGCATTTCATATCACCTCCTTTTTCTTTCTTCACAAACACCTTCGTGTAAACTATCACCCGCGATACCGCCGTCACCGTCCCCCCAATAAAAGTGGTTGTATAGTCACATTATTTTTGACTATATAAATACCTTTTACTACTCCGCATCAATCATACTGCTACTTTTCATCCTTCTCACCACCCGATTATTTTTCGCGATGCTTCATCAAGAATCGCACAGAACTTGCTATTGTTGAAACCCGTGTCATTTCGGGATTGTTGTGGTCTGCGGTTTGTCATTCATGTTGGATTTAATCTATATTTCTCCAATTATATTTATATATCTATGCCTATGCCTATGAAGTAACTGGTGAAAAAAAGCAAAAGAATTAAATGATGATGATGATGATGAAATGAAAGCACCGGAAAGAATCACGATAGCTATGGACGAAGATACATTTGGAATATTTAAGAAGATGAGGGATGACCTGGGAATATCGCAAAGCGAGTTAATGCGTGAAGCATTGAAATTCTACAGCAAACATAAAACGCTGTTTGAGTCCATCGAGGATAAAAAGGTTTATACCCACGCGGAGATGCTCTCGGCAGGCGAGCACATCATATTGGACATAGACCACTGGCTTCTATTCTTGAGCTTTATCGAATCGCATCCAGAAAAGGAGCAATTCTGGAAGTTGCATACGGCAATATGCGAAGCCCATGCGGAGCAGTTCAAGCACAAATTTTATCGTGTAGAATATATCCTAAAACGACTCGAAGCTTGCAATTTCTTTAAATTAAGCAAAAATTCTAAAGATGAGTTCACTCTCGTTTTAGGTTCTAACATGCCAAAGAAGTTCGTTAAAACCGAGCTTGAAGAGATATTTAGAGGAATGGGCTTCCAGGTCGAGATAAAAGAGGATTTCGCAAAGCTGAGGGTGAAAGTGTTGCATGAATGATAATAATCAGTTTCCCTTACTCAGAGATGCAATCCTGAACGATTGAATCCGCTTCGCCATCCTGCGTTTTCAGCTGCCCGCTGCGTCATAAATATTGTTAAGCCCTAAGAGATATAATTCAATAATTTCCTGAATGCTCTACCTCTATGCGATATTTTATTCTTCTCCCCGGTGCTCAGTTCCGCAAATGTCTTCCCTACGCCTTCATATTCAAATATAGGGTCAAATCCAAAGCCACCTTTCCCCCTTATCGCATTCGCTATCTTGCCCTCGACTGTACCGACAAAAAGAATCGGGTCCTCTTCCACGGATTCGCATAATGCCACGACCGTTTTAAAAGTAGCCCTTCGTGCCTCTCCTTTCTTATCCACCATCAACTTTAATATCCCATCATTTCCTATGCTCTTGAAGACAAAAGCGGAAAAAGGGCCAGGAAAACCATTTAACGAGGGAATAAACAACCCGGAGTCTTCTAAGAAGAACGGTGTTCTTATCCCCGGATGTTTCCTCATATAATTCGCACTCTCGCGCGCTACTTCTTCGCTCGCATCAAGCTGTCGTTCGGGATAGTCATATTCAAGATGGGCGATGGTTATATCCCACGATTCGACTTCTGCCAGGTCCCTTATCTCTTTTACTTTGTGCGCGTTCGTGGTGATGAAGACTATCTCTTTTCGCAATCGCCTTTACTCCGATTCTATCCGCGGCGCCAGCAAATAGCTTACTTTTACTTTGCCCTCTGCCAGTTCAAAATCCATTTGCAGTGGATAATTCATACCCAGATTGAGCGTTATATTCTCGGTATGGCTCATTCCTTTGCTCATTGCCGAGATGTACTCCCGCGAATATAAGGAACTAACCGTTTCTGGTGTCAAATGTATCAATTGCTCCTTGCTCAAGCTTAGCCGTAATTTATCCATCTCACTCTCTGCCACCATATAGAACTCTTCTCCAGCCACGCCGAGCACGATGCTATCGCCTATCTTCTCCGCAGCACGTATTGCCCTTCTGAACTCTTCCGTCTCGATGATTACCTGTGCGGGGAACTCAAGTTCCGGCACCTTTGGCTCCTTTCGAAGCGTTGAGGGGTCAAGCAATGAGAGCGTGTAGTCAAGACTGCCCATCTTTGTGTATAATTTCTGTGCATGCTCGTCCAATTTCAGCTCAACGTCTTCTTTGCCACCTATGCCTAAGATTCCAAGTAACTTCATGAAATCTATACCTACTTCGAGTTCATTATCCCCTTCTGACTCAGTGGTGAACCGATATTCAGCGAAGGCATCACTTTTCAGCACAAAAGAGATCATTGACACATTCGCAGGGTCTACCGCTCTTAGCTTCATACCTGCCTCCGTCAGTCTTAACTTTCCTTCATCCACGACCGCAGTAATCGCCTCTATGCACTCTCTTAACGTGCTTGCCTCTATCTTAGCCTCAAACATTTCTCTTTATTCCTCCTCTGTCTGTTCTATAACATACATGTATTATTGTTACTGTAATGTTAAACAATAAAGTAAGGTATATGAATATTTAAATAAACCAACCATTCGATGCGAAAGAAGTCAGTGAAAGTGATTCCTAAATTTCACTCAACCTTGCAATGCTCTCAACCGTTTCCAAAAACTTATCTAACTCCTCTTCTATGTTATATAGATACAAAGAAGCCCTGACCGTTCCCTCCAAACCCAAATAATTCATCAACGGCATGCAGCAGTGATGTCCCGACCGGACCATTATATCAGAGGCATCGTCAAGCATTAACGCAACATCGTGCGGATTCATGCCTTTTATATTAAAGGAGACCACGCCAATCCTATCCTTTAGAGTCGTAGAGCCATATACCTGCACATTTCCCGTATCCAGCAGTCCTGATAGGAGCATCTTTGTCAATTTCGATTCATGTGACTTCATCTCATTCATTCCCACTTCCTGCAAATAATCGACCGCCCTTCCAAGTCCGATACAGCCCGCGATATTTGGCGTCCCTGCCTCAAATCGCTCATAGCCCGCAGCCAATTTGTAATCATCCAGGGATACCTCCTCTATCATGCCACCACCAAAAAAGCTCGGCTCTATCCCTTCTGGATCTTTCATCCAAAGGACGCCTGTTCCGGTCGGTCCAAGCATCTTATGCCCCGAGAATGCGAAGAAGTTACAGCCAAGCACCTCTACATCTATGCTAATATGAGGAGCGGACTGCGCACCATCAACGAGCAATAACGCATTACTCTCTCTGCAAAGCGCCGATATTTCTTTGATTGGTGAAATCGTGCCTAAGACATTTGATACATGTGTTACAGCAACCAATCGCGTTCCGGCATCAATGGCAGCCTCAAAATCCGCGACATCGAATAGCCCATCCCTATTCGGCTTCACGATTTTTATATTTACGCCCTTCTCTTTCAACCTCAACCAGGGTAGGAAATTAGAATGGTGCTCCAGCGCAGTTGTTACTACTTCGTCCCCCTTCTCCCACTTTAACCCATACGCAACCATATTTATCGCTTCGGTCGTATTCTTTGTGAATATGACCTCCCCTTCTTTCGCACCTATGAATCCCGCAACCTTTCTGTGCGCATCTTCATAGTACTGCGTTGCCATCTTTGCCAATCTGTGAACGCCACGCCCCACATTCGCATTATAATCCCGGTAATATCTCGAAACAGCTTCTACGACTGGTTCTGGTGTGAGACTCGTTGCTCCACTGTCCATGTAGATTATATCCCTCAATATAGGGAAATCCGCTCTTAATTTATCATTCATACTTCATTCGTACCCCTCCCTCTTCTATATACTATGAGGTCTATCGTTATATCTTTATTTAATCGCCATGAATTCTTGCTCTTATCCATCCAATTTGCAAACTATCTTGCGGTTGTGGGTGTTGGGAAGAAAGAATGGTGGATTGCAATACATTTCCACTCGCTCCGCTAATCATGGCAACTGCGCCATGCACCTGACTGACCCGGGTGCTATTCACGGACTGGAGTTATTTACTCCGCCACAACGTTTTCAGACCGACACGAAGGGCAGATTACTTTTTCGCCCATCCCATCGAACTTGTTCCCACAGTCCCTGCACCGGTATCTCGTCATTTCTAACTTCTCTATTTCAAAATTGAAGTCGCCTCCTCCTACACTACACATCTCTCCATAGCCTCCTTTATTTTTATACATTCCTAAAAATACCGGAAATGTCACGTATAGGAAATTGATAGATATGAATATAAAAGGATAGGTTTATACGAATGAAGGTCCTGGTATCTAAGAGCCTATTCGAAGGAGGTGTTAATGAGCCTGAAAATCGGTAAATTTGGATTGGTGAATAACTTCTTGCCCTATTACCGGCTTGAGCAGGACGGTGTGGAGGTAATCGAGGCATTACCAAAACAGCTTGCCGGGATGTTTGAAACGGGAGAAATAGATTTCGCTCCTGTTCCTACCTTCTATTATATAAAGAACCGGGATAAGTTAAGAACCTATGAGTTCTGCATTGCATCGCGGGATAGCGTTTTGAGTGTAGTGGTCGTTTCGAGGGGGAAGATGCTTGAGGAAGGATGTATTGCAGTAACAAGCCAGACAGTAACGTCGCTAAATCTACTGAAAATCATATTGAGTGAGAGAGGGCGGAATAACAGGGTTGTGCGTGTGAATGCGAGTAAAGCAAGCGAGTTACTTAAGCACGGCACGTATGCGCTTGTGATTGGCGATGAAGCAATCAAAGCGAGGATGAGCTATCGGGTTGTCATGGATTTGGGTGAGGAATGGTCTGGATTAACCGGCTATCCGATGGTGTTCGGGATTTCAACATCGCGTAAAGAGAGGGATATGAGTGAAGTAAATAAAACAGTTATGGAATCGGTCGAGTGGGGGGAGAAGAACATTGATGTGATTATATCGGAAGCCGGGAAGAAGTTTGGATTGCCATTAGACTTCCTCCGCAAGTATTTCAAATCGCTTACGTATCGGATGGGGTCGAGAGAAAAGAGAGGGCTTGCGCTGTTCGGGAAGAAGTGCCATGAATACGAGTTACTCTGACTGGAGGGGATGTTTAGATAAGAATTTGAAAGGCGAAGATTTGGCGCAGATGAGAATTGCACCTAAAACGCTTACCCCTCTCCTCTACCTTCAGGTCTTCCAATTGTGAGAGCTTGAAGGGGAACTCACCATTGAGGAACCCAAGCGGATTTTTACCCGCGGGTAATTCCTCCAGGGATTTCCAAACGTGCTTCATGATACCTGGCAGAGCCAGAAAGAGTTCTATTCATGCCCTGCTCTTTTCATGAGAGGTCATATTCATTATTGGATATGAATATAAAAGAAGAGGTTTATATGTAGTCAGAGAAAAGAAGCCATAAGCATATTTATTAATACTCACAAAATTGAAGACAATCAAAAATGGAAGAATGGACACCGAAAACAATTGAGGACCTCTTTGGTAGGAGCGTTCATGAACTCGGAGCGTTAGCAGATTGCATCAATCGAGAGAACGAGAATATCGTAACATTTGTGGTTAACCGGCATATAAACTACTCGAATATCTGCGTTTCTCGATGCCCGCTCTGCGCTTTCTACCGTGACCGCGGAGATACCGATGCCTATTTTATGAGCATGGAAGAGCTGCTTCAAAACGCTGATCATGCGATCAAAATGGGTGCTACGGAGCTCCATATAGTCGGCGCACTCAATTTTGAAATGAATGTGGAATACTTCGAGGAATTATTCAGCCAGATAAAAAGGAGAGCTCCAAACGTGGTTATCAAAGCGTTGACTGCCGTTGAAATAAGCTTTCTTGCGCATGTCGAGAAGATGAGTGCTGCTGAAGTGCTCTCAAGGCTGAAGGATGCCGGACTACAAGCAATGCCTGGAGGGGGAGCGGAGATCCTTGATGATGAGATACGGGAGATTATCTGCCCGAACAAAATAAAAGCGGAAGAATGGCTTCGGATAATGGAGATAGCCCATAACCTTGGTCTAAAAAGCAATGCAACAATGCTCTTCGGGCATATTGAAAAGCAAAACCACAGGGCTACTCATCTCTATAAGCTCTGGAAGCTGCAAGAGAAAACAAATGGCTTTGTCTCCTTCATTCCTCTCCCTTTCCATCCAGAAAACACCGAACTACATGCAATGGGGCTTGTTGAAGAAAAGACGAATGCTGTTGATGTCCTCAAAACGATAGCCATTTCGAGAATAGTTCTGCGGAACTTTCGCAGTATAAGGGCATACTGGGTCTCGCTGGGTGAGAAACTCGCTCAAGTGGCTTTGAATTACGGTGCGAACGATTTGGACGGAACGCTTATGGAGGAAAGGATTACCCATGCGGCTGGTGCAAAAACACCCCTTATGCTTCCAATAAATAAGATTCTGGCTCTTGCGAAGGGTGCTAATAAAATACCCGCGGAGAGGGACACATTTTACCATATTTTGAGGGTGTATTCATGAAGACAAACAAGCACAGCGATTAATCTACTAAAAATCCTTTTATCAGTGAATGAAAGTCACCTACCGATTGGGAGTGGAAGAGCGAAAAGGGCTCGAAGTCTTTGAGGAGAGATGTTATGAATACGGGTTG
>JBAQFZ010000143.1:0-10565 GCA_049287525.1 Halobacteriota archaeon
CTATTGAGGAGTTGATAAAACTTTTGGAGAGATATAAGAATACAGTAAAGGAAGTTAGATATAAAGACTATAAATATGTACTCAGTAATAATCGTTCTGAGGAATGTTTGCTTATTGGGATGGGATAAACGGATGCCTCGAAATTTATTCCGAGGTTCGTGACTATATTATATTTTTTGATAGATAGTGCCTAAATCGTCTATCCTCTGATTCTCAATCTTTGCACTATCTTTATTACATACTCGTCTGCTTTCAGGTTCACGGTTTCAAACTCCATGAACTTCTTTATCACATGCGCTTCTATCTTCCTAAGTCCTTCTTCGGTCCTCGCTTCCATCCGCAGGATAATCACTGGAGAAGTATTCGAGCGGCGTACCAATACCCAACCGTTCTCCGCCATGAACTCGATTTTCACGCCGTCTATATCGTTGCCAGCAACATCGGTTCTTCTTCGGTATTTCTCAGGCTGGTTCGCTGCAAGCTCCCGGTAGTAGTTCTCCACCACATCGCTAACCCGTTCCTTCTCTTCATCACTTACCACCGGAATCCTTATCTCCGACGTGTTCACGTATCGTGTCAAAAAATCCCCGAGCATACGATCAACTGTCTTCGTATTATGTCCGAGCTGTAATTCCGCGGCGGTAAGCAGCAAAAGCTCAGAGAATGCGAATACCGCATCGTCTGCACGGTTATTCTTCTGAAAATATACGTGTCCTGACATCTCACCACCTGCAACTGCACCAACGGCATTCATCTGCGCCTTTATAAACGAGAACCCGGTCTTCCACTCCACGGGTACACCCCCGTTCTCCGTGATTATCTCCCGTATCGCATCCGAGCATTTCGTGTCATAAACGATTCTTGCATGCGGATGCTCTTTTAATACATGTTTACAGAGCAGAGCGAGGATTTGCTCTCCGATTATGTTCTTGCCACCGGGCGATACAGCACCTGCTCGGTCACCGTCACAATCAGAGGACAGCCCGAGGTGTGCATCTTTACGTTTAACTTCGGCATGTAAATCTTCCAGGAAGCGTGGTATCGTGGGGTCGGGCAGGTGATGCGGGAAATTACCATCGGGCTCACAGTACAGCTCGAACACGTCAGCACCCAACTCGCGGAAGATTGGCGGTGCGATTACACCGGTAGTACCATTACCCGCGTCATATACTATTTTTAAGTCGCTTAATGGTTTCCTTCGTTCAGCAGGTAACTGCTCAAGCTCCTGCACTGCGGTAGAAAGCGCCGCCTTTAATGATAATTTACCGGAAAGGGTACGTAACGCCAGTTCTTCCCACCGGTCACGTAGAACAACATTCGCTGTTATCATGTCCTGATAAGCCTTAAGAACGTCCACTTCTTCAAGTTCGCCTTTAGCAGCAGTGTGTGTGAACGTATCTTCGAGCTTCTTCGCCGTCTGGAACATCTCACTTACTTGAGGCTCCGTGGTGCTTTCGGTGCCAACGCAGAGTTTGAAACCGTTCCATTCCTTGTCGAGGTGGCTGCCCGTGACTTCAACACCGCCATCAGCATTGAATAGCCAGGTAGCGAAATACAGCATCGGTGTGGAACTAACGTTCTCCTGCGGTGCGATGTCTATGATCTGGACACCTTTACTAACAAGACCGTCAGCAAATGCGGTTTTTAGTCGCGGTGAGCTGTTCCTGACGTCTTTACCTATGACGACTATTAATTCTTGCGGCTCTTTACCACGGTGCTTTCGCAGTAGTTCCA
Organism: Halobacteriota archaeon; assembly: GCA_049287525.1. Lineage (GTDB taxonomy): Archaea > Halobacteriota > Syntropharchaeia > Alkanophagales > Methanospirareceae > QENJ01. Next base: position 1,735 of record JBAQFZ010000143.1, read on the forward strand.
CGTATGCCAGCGCAGCCAAAGTGCAGAAGTCGTCACTTAGCTGGGAGTCTGCAATGCCTCTTATGTCGTTTGCACGATATGCGGTTCTGTCTATTTTCAGAAGTGCTGGAAGATAGGGGAGAAGAAAGAGAAAAGGGATAAAGGGTGGGACAATCATTCCGTCCATAGTTCTAAAGATGTAAAGCTTCTCTATAATAAGGATTGCCATTAGAATGGCGGAAGTCAAGTTATATATGTATTTATATAGAGAATAAATACAAAGGCAAGAACTAAATAAATGCCATGACGAGCGAACATATTAACGAAGTGAAGATAGGACTGGAATGCCATGCACAGCTTCTCACGCGGACAAAACTATTTTGCTCCTGTACCACGGACTATCAGAACTCCGAGCCGAATACGCATGTATGCGCCACATGTCTGGGCTTACCAGGCGCTTTGCCAGTGGTAAACGAGCAAGCGTTAAGATATGGCATAAAAGTGGCTCTTGCACTGGGCTGCAAGATACAGCCAGCGACTATTTTCTATCGCAAGAATTATTATTATCCCGACCTTCCGCGGGGTTTCCAGATTACGCAATATGATTTCCCTATTGCATTGAGTGGGCTTGTGAAGATAGAGAGTCCAGGAAATGGAGGTGCTAAAGAGCGTGATATACGGATAAGACGGGTGCACATGGAGGAAGACCCCGGGCGGCTGGTGTATAAAGGAACGATAGACACCGCGAAATATTCGCTAGTGGACTATAACAGGTCGGGAATACCGTTAGTAGAGATAGTAACCGAGCCAGACCTCCGGTCGCCGAAGGAAGCGCGAATATTCTTAGGCAAACTGAGGAGCATATTAGGTTATCTGGGTGTGTTTGAAGGTGATCTGGAGGGTGCGATGCGTGTAGATGCGAATATATCAGTGGCAGGCGGTGAACGAGCAGAAGTAAAGAACATATCGTCGTATAAAGGTGTAGAACGCGCTTTAGCCTTTGAGATAACGCGCCAGAAGAACCTGATTCGTCGTGGTCTTGAAGTAACGCAGGAGACGCGGCATTACGATGAGATACGCGGCATCACGGTTTCTATGCGTACTAAAGAGTTTGAGCATGATTATAGATACTTCCCCGAGCCGGACCTGGTCCCGCTACATATTTCGTACATGGTAGAAGAGCTAAAACGCGAGATACCCGAACTCCCGGACGAAAAGAGGAGTAGATTTGCCACTCAGTACTCCATCACGATAGAGCATGCGAATGCGCTCACATACGATATAAACATAGCGAATTTTTATGAAGCGGTGGCGTCAAAGATAGACTCGCGGTTGAGTGCCGTCTGGATCGCGGATGTGCTGAAGGGCGAGCTGAATTATCGCTCTATCTCGATGCGAGAAGCGAAAAGACGGATTTCAACCGATGAGTTCGTTTCTATTCTGAGATATTTGGATAGAGGCGTGATTACCGAGCATGGTGCGACTGAGATTATAAGGGAGATGCTCGACCACGGAGGTACGCTGGACGAGCTAATAAAGCGTAAGGAATTGGCGAGTATCGGTACGGACGCGGCGGAGACTGCGGTGTTAGAGGTGATAAAGGAGAATGAAAGAGCTGTTGCTGACTACAAAGAGGGCAAAGAAGAAGCGTTGAATTTCCTGGTTGGACAGGTGATGAAGAAGACGAAGGGTAGAGCAGAGCCAAAAGAAGTGCGCAAATTGATAGTGCAAAAGAGCGCGAACGCCTGAATCAGTACAAATTCCTTCGCGTTCTCATTTTCTCCCACCTTTATTATATCTCCCCTTTAGCCCCCTTTCATTCATCTCCAAACAGCACCTCGCAGATATACCTTATGTCGTTCATATCCTTATCATACCAGTGCTGACGAACCGTAGTGATCACGTATGCGATACCGCCAACCAGCAGTCCGAGGACGGTGGTGCCGAACGCGTAGATGAGACTGGTTGCCAGCATATGTATATCACCCTGAGTGAGAGCAAGTAGTGCAGGTCCCATCGGTATCAATGTACCCATCAGTCCGAGTACCGGTCCTATTCGCACCATCGTTCTCGTCTTCTCCAGCCGTTTTGCCATCCGTTCATCGCACGTCTGCAGCAATTTCTGGAGTTTTATTGGAAATAGTGCCTCATCTTTTAGTGTTGAGAGACCATTCAAGAATATGTGCACGAATTTCTGCGACATGCAACTCTTAAGCACTGCGATTGCTACTTTGAATCCTTTTGCGTCTTTCCCTTCGCGTGCTTCAGGGTTATCTCTACTTTCCAGCAGCAGCAGCTTCGCTTCTTCCAATCCGTCTTCTAAATCTTCTAAATCCTTCTTCCCGAATACTCTGGTTCTCGTTAGCCACTCGAAGGTGAACATGCCAACCTCTACGATTACGCATATCGTTAACCCATACAACAGGATTAATACCGGCACTTTGAGTGCTGAAGTAATCATAGCCATAAAATCTGAGCCGAGCCAGGTAAATAAATCCTCTCCTCCTCCTCCTCCTACTACTACTACTACCCACAGCATTAATACAACATTCATTTCCTGCTCCTCCTATGAGCCCTCCTCTCCTTGTAATAGCCCAGATAGAAGAGCGCGATAATCAGTATCGCCAGCAGCACCTGAACCACTGGCAGCGTTCCTCCACCGCCTGACGCACCAGAAGAGGTGTTTCCAAACAGGTAGCCCGGAACTTCTTTCTTCGTTTCTTCTGCTGCCGAACTGCTTGCATTTACTGGTATTTGCATGCCACCCGATTCGCCCGCACCTGCTTCGCCTGTACCGCGTCCTTCACCGATTCCTCCTCCTGTACCGCCTCCAAGCCCGCCTCCGGAACCGGGACCGAAGCCTATAGTTTTTGGCGTTGAGGTTGGACTCGGTGTTGGTGTTGGCATTACTTCAATCTCTTTTGAATCTCTATTATTTGTGTAATTCGAATCATTCTCAACCATTGCCTCAACTATAAGCGTGTGGTTTCCAATGCTTGAAGCAATCCAACTGAAATTTAAAGGTAGAGTATTATTCTTTACTGGTACTGGTAGTGGCAGTGTCTCATCGTTTTGATAATCATCTACATAAAACCGTCCATAAAATGACTTATTTGTATCATTCCCGATATTCGTGATGTTCGCTTTTACCATAACTTTGTTACTGATATATGCGGGTTTTGGTGATACATTTATTATTGAAGTTTTGATGTCAGGCTTGTTATCCTCTACGAGTACGGTTACATTCGCGGTATTATTAAACGGATTTGACTCTGACACATTACCGGGTGGCGGGTCCACTTCAACGGTAAGATGAATATCTCCAACCTCTTCCGGTGTCAATTTGAATGTAACTTTTATTGGCTGGCGGATATTCAACGGAGGTTCAACGGTTTTTTCATCAATCACCTCCCCCTTTTTACGCAGCTCAACCTTAAAGCTTTCAGTTACATTGGACCTACCGACATTCTCAATCATTGCGATTATATTCCCTTCCTTTCCGACAACGTACTCATCATCAGATGCGTTTGCATTTACTACTATAAGGTCAGGTAGCGTGTTATTTCCGTATGCAATAACTCTGCCTCCATGAACGTTATAAACAAATCCATTCACCACAACAGGTGAGGGACCACCATCCGATTGCCATATCACATCTCCTGTGAATGCATCGAGGCAGGATAACGTAGATGAGTTGCCAACAAAGACCTTCCCATCACGTGTGACGATGGGCGATGCTGTCCAGTAACCAACGTTACCTCCGGTGCGCCAAATCTCATCACCGGTCTTCGCATCGAAGCAATGAAGCTCTGCTGGCTCAATAAAACCATGTACAATTACCACATAGATGTAGCTTCTCGTTGATGTTGATTTTGGCGGGGAATAGTATGCAGGTGTTGAATCGCTCCATCCTTCATGTTTTTTCCAGATCAGGCTCCCATTGATTGCATTGAGTGCATAGAAGTCATCTCCCGCATAAGTTGTAAAATACATAAGACCATCTGCAACCGTGACAGAACCGCATACGTCACCGGTTGGAGTGCTCCATATCTCAGTTCCGTTAACAGCATCCACACAGAATGCTTTGCTCTGACACTCACCACCGCAGAAACTGCCGAAGTAAACATTGCCGTATGCAATTGCAGGTGTGGATTGAGCACGTGCTCCATCTCCCAGGTAGAAGTTCCATAGCTCTCTGGGCTCGGTGCGATTGTTTTTAATGCAGTAGTAGTGCCATCCATCCCAGTCGCCTGCATAGATGGCTCTGTCTGTGACCGCAGGACCTCCATTCACAGAACCCTCACCTGTTGGGAATCTGAATTCCCATCCTATCTTACCTGTCTCTGCATCAATGCGATAAACGCCTTCTCCTGAAGATACAAAGACGCTCCCATCTTTATAGGCGGGCGTTGCCCACGAACCAAGCTCTTGTGGAGCTATTCTTGTTGCCCATAGCACCTCTGCATTTGATTCTTTCAGCGCAACAAGATAGGTATAAGAACTACTGGTCATGATACCATGCTCTCCCGTAGCATATACAAACACCTTTCCTCCTGCAACAATGAGTGATGAAGAACTGGAAGCACCTATATCCTCGCTCATCCATGCAATCTCCGGCGAACCAGGTCCATCACAGGGAGCATAGCCTGCGTTATCATGGAAGGAGCCCCACTCAAAACCTGCATTTTTGTTGCGGATATAGCATATATCAGACTTATCTTCGGCAGTAACCATTCCAGACCGTGCGACAATTTTCATCATATACTCACCATCTATTGGATCTGCTGGTGCCTCCTCCTCCCCTGTATTCCACGCATACAAGCCGTCATTCGTCTCATTTGTTGCGATGTCTATCCACCGGTAACCCCTGTCAGGGCTGTAAAAGAGGTCAATCAGCAGCGGCTCTTCATAACTCGCATTCCATGTGATGTTCTGGATACCACTCCACACCTCGCCGCCAAGAGGTGAGGTCAGCTCAAGCTCTATTCTATTTGCCACGATTACGCTTCTTGTCAGGTTGTTGTTCGTCTCGTTCGTCTCCGCTGTATCGTTATCGGAATCCAGGAAAACCGTGAGGCGGTAGTCTCCCAATTTCATCGGCACCCATTCAAACTCGATACTGCCGTTGTATGTATCGAGTTTTGTCTTTTTCCGGGTTGTGTCTTTTTTCGATGTAACTGCATTTACAACGCGCTGCTCGACCTTTATGACCACCGATGTGATATTGCCATAAATTCCCTGCGCATCTGTATCTGTTATGCCGAGACGCATATATCCAATCCCGGTTGCCGTGGCGTATTCATCATCAGAGATATACGCACTATTTGCATTTGACCAGTTTCCTCCTGATATAACCTCACTTGCATTCAACTCCACGGTACGATTCGTTGAATTGGCATCTGTGTAGTTCACCACAACAGCCACATAATCTATGTTCCATGTGTCTCCGCTATCCATCAATCCTGTGGAGCTGTTTGATGCAATAATTACATCCAGCATATTGATATCCTCCCAGCTCCAGTTCGCTCGCTGTTCAGTTATGTTATAGGTCAAATTGGAAATATCGTGAGTTCCATAGAAAGTTTCGGCTTCACCAGAGGTCCCATTAAAGATCGGCGATATTAAGAAGCATAGTGGACCGCTTCTATCAATTACCTCATCAGCCACGAGCGTTGCATTGAACCCTTCCGCAGTACCGTTTACCACTACTCCTATCGTGTTCACCTCGTCTATGTACAGAACCTCGGGCGTTATCTCTATCGGTACGAGGTCCGGGAGCAGAACTTCAAACGTTCTTGTGATATTGTTGTTTTCTTCGTTTGTCTCTTCCATATCATTACCTGAATCCACAAATGCCGTTATTGTGTGATTTCCGGGTGTGGTTGGCTTCCCGTAAACCGTAATATTCCCCGTACCATAGCATGTGACATTGGTTCTCTCACCCACAACCGTCCCATTCTCGATTAACGAGACGTTGAAGCCCTCCGCAAAACCTTTAACCGTCACATTCACCTTATTTCTCGCATTTACAAATATCTTATCAGCAGCGATCAAAGTTGGAATCAGGTCTGGAAGTAGCACATCTACTGATTTGCTCAGCATATTATTAGCCTCGTTTTGTTCATGCACATCTTCATCAGAATCTACTCGAAGTCTCAGGTTATAGTTATTGCTTCCAGCCGCTGGGGGTCTCCACTTGAAATAGAGCGTGACATTATCCCTGATACCTTCTACTCTCCGCTTCCCTATAAGTTCTCCTTCTCCATCTGCATCAAGCGTTAGATTGAAGTGCTCATCAGTTGTGCCGTTTATTGTGCATTTTATTACGTTTGTTACATTCGCATAGATTTTATCAGGTGACGTTATCCCGGAAGGATAGAGGTCTGGATAGACAACCTCGATCCTTTTCGTTATATTGTTATTATCCTCATCAGATTCTGTGATATTATTCATCGAATCCGCGAAAATAGTCAAATTAGGGCACCCTGTATTGTTACTCTTCCATGTAAAAGATACTGAGGTCAAAGAATCGTGCCACACGGAATGGACCCTTTTTCGTTCCACGAGTTCTGCGTCTGAGAGCAGGTCTGCATAATATATCCCACCGTTGCTTCTTATATTTGCTTTGACCGTGTAAGATGTATTTACACGGATTTCTGCCCAGGTTACGAGGTCGCTGATTGAGACATCCGGCAGTTCGTAACTTTTACTTATTGTTTTCATCATCACCGGATATGGTTCGCCGCAGAGAGGGGGAACCGGGAATGCCGTCATTCTCGGCGGGAAGAGTGATATATTCGCGGTGTAGTTGAACGAGCCATCCGGCAGTTGCAGGCTCAGCAGATAGTCAATTGTCTTACTATCATTTGACAGGTCTTCTCCAGCGGCGATGAATGCTTGAATCGCATAAGAGGTGGATATCACATCATAATACCCGCCGTCATCTCTCTTTGCCTTTCTGAGATAATCCAATGCTCTCTCTATCGTTTCGGATTCTTTATCCTCTCCTGTGGAGATAAGCGCCTGGATAACGAGAGAAGTTGTCCTGACATCGCTACTCTCATTAAACGAACTCCATCCTCCATCCTCGTTCTGTTTGCCTTTGATGTATTTACTTGCGTTTGTAATCATCTCTTTTGTTCTTCTTTGTTCTTCGTTATCGCCGCAGGATACGAGTGCAAGAATTGCAAGTGCATCGTCCTTCACAGTATCTGAGTCTCCAAATTGCTCGCCGTCATAACAGGACTTTAACATCACAAGATAGTTCACATCACCAAAATTCGTCGGGTCTTCACCAATCGCACTTATGACCATAACCATCCGTGCGAAGTCTTCTGGCATATTTAGACATGGAGGAGTTGCACCACGCGGTGAGAAACTTGCTAAATTCCTTGGCTCCTCGCGCAGGTATTCGATGAGTGAAGAGGAATACCTACCAGCAGAAGGGTCCTCGCCAGCAGCGATGATAGCAAGTGCAGCCCAGCCAGAATTTTCGAAAGACCATATATTACCTGTTTCAAGTTGTTCGCCATTCAAGAATTCGAGTGCTGAGCTTATGTTATCCGTGTAGCTGAACAATAACGGAGACACCTTAACACCATCAATCGAGAACTCATTGTTCGTATCGCTCATCTCTTTTAGTGCTGCGTTTTTTGGATGCACTTCGATGCCCAATTTATAATCGCCAGCATTTGGAGGTCTCCACTTGAAGTTTACAACATTCTCACCCGGAGCTATCTTGACCATCTTTGAATCAACTTCAGAATCGTTCACCATGAAATTCACGCATACATCTTCCGGAGTCAGATATGTCCCGTTTCTTTCAATCGTAACTAATATCGTATTATTCTCTCTATCTGCATAGATTATGTAAGGTCTTGTGATTGCTGTTACTCCAATGTCGAAAGTCAATCCTGATGGTTCTATCAGAGGGTAATAATCATAATTGTCATCGCATACTTTATAAGGCACATCGCCGATACCATCGCTGTTATTGTCCACGCCGGTATAATCATGCCAGAAATTACCGGTATAATTGGTGTATTCGCTCCCGTTGTACGTATAGTTTATAGGAACAGAGGAGTTCCAGATGTTATTGCCCAGGACTCTGGCGCGTCCAACTCCAAATATATTGTTGAGATAGATGGTGTTATTGTCTCCTGCAAAGGGCAGAGTGGGATCATTTTTATCACCGAGAAGGGAGATTATGTTGTTGTAGATGGTATTGTTACTGCCCTGCATGGAGATACTGTAAATCTCGTTGTTGTGGATTGTATTGTTATCACTATAATAATATTCCACCACAGGCCAACTATAAATATCTTCTCCACCTACCCAGATTTCATGGATGGTATTATTACAGAGGATGTTATTGGTGGTGTTTTCCATAAAAATCGAATTCCTATCTGTATTGAATGTATTATTCTCGATTATATTCCCTTTTGATTTGGCTCCTATTATTAAACCATAGGCACTGCCGTCCCCGGTAGTAAATGTACAGCCTTTAATTTTGCAGTTACTTGCATTTGATATTGTTAGGGGTATATGCTCGATAGATGCCCCTTCTGTTGCATAATTGTAAAGGTAGAGACCGCTCAATGTAATTTCATTTGAATCCTCGATGACGATATTTCTCTTCTTATCCCCGGCACTCTTCTCAACTCCAACGGTAAATCCTGATAGTGTGATCTGCTCAGAGCTTTTTATCTTTATTAAATCACCAAATCCACCTGAACTTGTTATGAGCTTCACATCCCCCTCTCCGATTATCCAGAGAAGATTTTTATTCTCGATTTTTATGGTGTGTTCGTTGTCGTTGATGGGATATTCTCCACTCTCAATATGTATAACGC
>JBAQFZ010000144.1:0-1642 GCA_049287525.1 Halobacteriota archaeon
CCATCTTTCAAGATATTTCCAAGGTCGTTAATTGCAGTTTGTAGTATAGATAAGTCACTCTCATCGTTATCTAAAACAGGTGTGTCATAAGCCAAAAAAATAAAATCGCAGTTTCTAAGCAGGTTAATTTCGTTCGTAAAATTAAGTTTATTTTCTTCTTTTGCGCTTACTAAAGTCTCTTGAAGATGAGGCTCAAAAACAGGAGAACGATTGCGGTTTAGATCATTGATTATATCCTTAGAATAGTCAAATCCAGTGACTTTAAATCCTAATTTTGCCCATGTAGCACTTAATATACAGCCCAAGTGCCATAACCCGATAATCCCTATTCGTATTTCTTTTTCCATTAATCCTCTAAAAATATTTTTATATTTCTATTCACTCTTGTCCAAAATAAGTTTTAGAAAAACTCCGACCCAGGTAAAATAAAGTTGTATCAAAATTTACCCTAGGAGGTCGGAGTACTAACATGAACAAATATAGCAGCCTTTTCAGCCAAATGCTAGCTCTTTTTCCCCGTCTGGAATTTGAACAACTCGTCAGGCAAACCGGTACCGAATATGCCGCCAAGGGATTTTCCAGTTGGGGTCATTATGTGGCCATGCTTTTCTGCCAGCTGGGGCAAGCCCATTCTCTGCGAGAGATCTGTAATGGTCTGGCCAGTTGCTTCGGGAAGCTGAAACATTTAGGGATCAGCCGAGGCCCGAAACGCTCCACCCTAGCCTATGCCAATGAACACCGGTCCTGGGAACTGTTCCAGAAGGTTTTTTATGGCTTGTTGAATCGATGCCGGGGAGAGTTCGTGGGGAAAACAAAGTTTCGATTCAAGAACAAGCTGATGAGTTTTGACGCGACAGTGATCGAGCTGTGTGCGAATCTTTTTGACTGGGCAAAGTTTCGTCGAACCAAGGGGGCGGTGAAACTTCATTTGCTTCTGGATCACGAAGGGTATCTTCCCCAGTATGCGCACATCACCGAGGGGAAGGTTCATGAGGTGAATGTCCTCAAAAAGCTTCGGTTTTCCCCTGGAGCGATCGTCGTCTTCGACCGGGGTTTGGTGGATTATCAGCTTTTTGGCGAATGGACGGAGGAGGAAGTGTATTTTGTGACCCGGCTCAAGGATAACGCCACATACCGGGTCGTGAAAAGGCTTCAGGTGCCCGACAATAGGAATATCCTCAAGGATGAGATCATTCGTCTCACGGGCTTCAAGGCGCGAAAACATTGTTCGTGTCGTTTACGAAGGATCGAGGTCTTCGACAAGGAGAAGGGGGAGGTGATTGTCCTTTTGACGAATCATCTGGGGTTTGGGGCGACTACGATCTCCGCAACGTATAAGGACAGATGGCAGATCGAGATTTTTTTTAAGATCCTGAAACAGAATCTGCGGATCAAAACGTTTGTGGGGACAACGGCCAACGCCCTCAAGATTCAGATTTGGACAGCATTGATCGCCATCCTGCTTTTGAAGTATCTGAAAATCCGATCTCGCTATAACTGGTCCTTGAGTAACCTGGTGGCGTTGCTCCGGCTTAATCTCTTTTCCTACCGGGACTTATGGGAATGGATTGATCGGCCGATGGACCCACCGCCTGTGATTCAAGAACAAGAGCAGCTGGAGTTGAGCTTTGCTTAATTGGAC
>JBAQFZ010000145.1:0-9628 GCA_049287525.1 Halobacteriota archaeon
AGTACCTACGACTCCCTTTTCATCATTTGAAGTCATACATCAGATCACTGGGTAAAATAATCGTTTTTATACTATACAAAAGGTATCATGAGTTGGATTCACAATCCCTTATCCGAACACCTATGGAATTAAATATGGTTCTGATTGTAGTTCTTTCAATCCACGCTTTTTTCTCTCTTTATTTACAAGCCTGAAATTTTCTCGTTCGATTTCTCTGTTTCTTGCTTTTTGGCTCTTCATTTTTACAAAGTGAAATTGCTTATTCCAATTGGTGGGTAATTTTTTCATTTGTTTTGAATATACTCTCTTAATTCCCTGATGACTGAGCATATAATTACAATTTTCCTATAATTTTTAAGATGAAATGGATCAATACTCCAAGAAGACCATAAGCCTCCTTTAGACGTATTTTCTCCTTTTCACGGAAGTTCGCTTTTGCTTTTAAAAATGCAACTTCAAGCTCATCTTCAACTCTATCCATTCTTTGATTGAATTCGTCAAGTTTAAAACGAGTTACATGTATCATTAACGTATCTTTCTCTTCTTGAAATCTAAGACGCAAACTTTCAGCATCATTTTTTGACATTTCAGTAGCTTTAAGCTTTTTACACAATTCATTCCAGCGCTTTTCAAAATCTTCTAATCTCTTGGAAACGTCATCTCCTATGGCATGGCTCATACTCTCAAAAGTCAAAAGGAATACAAATAATTTCCGCTACCGTACACTTTAATTTCAGACTTCCCACACTTTTTTGCTGCTACCCAAAGAAAGATTCACGCCACCAGAACACATATACCATAGACAATAGCATAATAAATTTAGAGCAGTTACGAAGAACACCAGCAGTAGCAATGCCGTGGATTGTAGAGGGATATAAGTCAGTCATCATAAATTAGCCCAAATTTATTGTCTCAAAAAATCAGTGTAAATCTGTGTAAATCAGTGTCCAGGAGTTAGAAAGACACTGATTAACACAGATGACAGTTTTACCCTTATTTTCGGGTGAAACGAAATCGCTAAACTTCACATCAACACCACAACCATAAGAATTATGAAGACCTTAGCAATCAAACTGCACATATAATTTATAACTGTTATCTTCATGCCCAGGCGTCCAAACAGTGAAATATACATGGGAATACTGATTTTTAGATACACCAGGGTTATGATTAACATGCTTCCGATAAGGAGTGTTATTATAGCCTGTTTCGCCGTTATTACGCCTTCTGTCAGCAAAGCAGCAACAGTGGCATAACCCGCGGAGAAATGCGCTAAGTCCGCTATGAACACGGTTATACAATCTCCGGGTAAATCTAACAGGCTCAAAACCGGCTGAAATAATGAACTGATATAGTCCATAACGTCAAGCTTGAACAGTAAATCCACAACTAAAAACGAGACTATCATTATTGGTATTATCTTTTTTAGCGTGTTACCCGATTTACTTAATGCCGTCTTTAGCTTTTGATTTCGCGAGTTTTCGTTAATAGCTATGCTTAGTGTGTCTTCAAGATCATTTCGCGGTGGAAAGTGCGATTTGGAATAAAGGAAAGCAGCGAACGTCTGAATAAAAGCAGAGAGAAGATTAAGCGCGATGTAAATGCCGCCAATGTATGGACCCAGGAGCACGAGTGCTATGGGCGCCTGCACCCTGAATAGCGATTCGCCCACGACAATAGGGAACGTGCACATCACTACCGTAAGTATAGTCTCAGTATCGCCGATTTTACCATCGTGATAGAACCCGGCTAATGTAGATTTTCCGGCGGTTGGATTGAAAAAAGAAGCGAAAACCGCGAATACGCCCTCTTTGGGTAGGTTCGAGGCACGGCATAACGGCTTTATCTGCGCTGATAGTTTACTTAGCAAGTTACTCTCGAGCACGATATTCGCAATAATCACACCTATGGTAATGAGGATTACCGCTCTAATCAAATAAATCACGATGTCCATCTCTTTAATACTAATTAATCACTTAGATTTATAAATTAAAATAGCTACGATGAAGAAGCAGGAAAAAACACCTTTTTGCGCGTGGGAGCCCGCGATCACACCCGAAACGGTCTTTTCTGTCATTATCAGCTTGAATGAGATACATGTAGAGGGCAAGAGCACGTACTGGCTGGAGATGCGACCGGTAGAAGAAGGTAGATGCGTGGTTGTCCGAAGAGATGAAGAGGGTATAGTTAGAGATGTCACCCCGCCGGGATTCAACGTACGGACAAGAGTGCATGAATATGGCGGCGGGGCATACACTGTTTTCAAGAATGACCTTTATTTTGTCAATTTTAAAGACCAGCGTATCTATCACCAATCAATAGATACCTCTGAAGCGGAGCCACTCACGCCTTTAACGAATGAAGACGGGTCGTCAGGCAAATATGCCGCTCTTACTGTGAGTCCGGAAGGTACGAATCTCCTCTTTGTATACGAGCGAGAGTACCACGATAAGGAAAATGCTAATTCCCTGGCGGTCCTGGACTTAGACGCTAAGGGCATATCAGAGCCACAGATAATTGCAGAAGGCTATGATTTTTATGCCGACCCGGTTTTTTCTCCGGCCGGGAAGGAAGTAGCATGGCTTCAGTGGAACCATCCAAATATGCCCTGGGACAGTGTAGAATTAATGATGGGGACTTTTGGAGAGAATGCCCTGCATGATGTGAAAAAGGTTGCAGGCGAGGGCTCTATATGCTTCCCAAGATTTGATAGAGACGGTAACCTCTACTTTGTACAGGATAAAGTAGTAGATGATGAGTCCTCAACCGATAATTGGTGGAATCTGTATTGTTATACGGATACAATAGAGCAGATAACCGCCGAGCAGGCGGAATTTGGTGAGCCACACTGGGTATTTGGACAGAGTAACTACGATTTCCTCCCGGACAATCGAATAATAGCAAAGATGGCAAAAGCGGGTGCTGATTCTCTGGTGGTCGTGGACCCCGCGAACAAGAAGAACTCACTATCGGTAGTGGAAACCGATTTATCTGGTTATGGTAATATCAGAACTGATGAGCAGGGCAGGGTGTTCTTTATTGGTGCAAGCGATGGGAAGAGTTCAGCCATTTACTGTCTGGATATAGCGTCAAAAACATGCTCAGTATTGAAGAAGAGTTCAAGTATAGAGATGAGTAGCGATGACATTTCTCTGCCTCTGTTCATTGCGTATCCAACAAGGGATGGGCAACAAGCTCATGGTTTCCTTTATATGCCAAAGAATAGTAGATTTACAGCACCGGAAGAGGATAAGCCCCCGTTATTAGTGATGGCACATGGAGGTCCTACGGGCAGTGCAAAAGCGGTCTTTTCCGCCGTAGTACAGTTCTGGACTTCAGCCGGGTTTGCCGTCATTGATGTGGACTACCGTGGAAGTACGGGCTATGGCAGAAGATATAGGGATGAATTGCAATCACGTTGGGGCGTGATTGATGCGGAAGACGTGGCAGATGCCGTAAGATACTTAATAAAAGAAGGTAAAGTTGATGCGACTAAGGTTGCTGTGAGAGGCGGTAGTGCAGGCGGCTATATGGTGCAGCGAGTGATGACACAATACCCTGAGCTTTTTCGTGTCGGAGCAAGTTATTATGGGATTGGGAATCTCATCACGCTGGTGGAAGAGACACACAAGTTTGAATCACGATATATTGCTAATTTAGTGGGTGCGGAATTGCCGGAAGGCGAGGAAGAATACAGAGCCCGTTCTCCTATAAATCATCTGGCTAACTTAAAAGCGCCCATGATCATCTTCCAGGGCACGGACGATAAAATAGTCACGCCTGAATGCTCGCGCGAGTTGGCACGAAACCTTAAAGAGAGAGGGATCAGGTATGAATATCTAGAATACGAAGGGGAAGCACATGGATTCCGAATAAAGAAGAATAATGTTGAGTCCTTGGAGCGTGAATTTGCATTTTATCGCTCGGTGTTCAGCGAAAAGCCATGAGATTCCACAATCAAGATAGGCACAGCACAAACAAACAAGGAATGAAAACAGTGAGTGGGCTCGATGCGATTCGAACGCATGACCTCCGCCGTGTGAAGGCGACGTCATAACCAACTAGACCACGAGCCCTTTATTTACGCTCTGTTTTATAATACCCTCTTTATTATATTATATATTAAAGTTAAAAGCTGTTGCTGAGGTCTATCTCTATCTCTCGCTCTATCTCTAATTTAATTTATTCCCGTATTTTCATGGTTCAATCAATAATTCAGAAGTAAGAACTGCTGAATAAAGATAGAATATAAATAAAGCAGACTCACGATTTCTTTTAATTGCGAGGGTAAGGTAAGGTAAGATATGAAGATAGAAGTGTTGCAAGGCGGGATTTGCGCTGTTAAAGGTGTAAAAGCATACGGACTAAAAGAGGGTAATAAGGGTTTAGCCTTGATAGAAGGCGAAGGTATTGCTGTGGGGATGTTCACATCAAATAAGATAAAGGCAGCGCCGGTACAGTTTACGCAGAAGCAGCTTGAACGCAGTGGCGGGAGAGTGAGCGCAATAATTGCAAACAGTGGCTGTGCAAATAGTTATACCGGAGAGCAGGGCATGAGGAATGCGGAGAAGATGGCAGAGCTTGTTTCTTCTTCGTTGGGCGTCAGAAAAGAAGAAGTTGCGGTTGCATCTACCGGACATATCGGGAAACAGTTGGATATGGAGCTAATAGAACGGCAGCTTGGAGTGGTGGTGAAGGCGTTAACTTCAGAAGTGCGCGGTAGCACGGCAGCAGCGAAGGCTATAATGACCACCGATACCGCGCTCAAGGAACTGGCAGTGCGCATTAGCATTAGTCCACATAACGGAGGAACGGTGGATTGCGGAATTAAGAATCTCGGGTCTGCTTACAGCTCACAAACGGATGACGGGGTGGTAATAGGAGGTATAGCGAAAGGTTCGGGCATGATCTTCCCTCATCTGACTACCGCTACAATGCTCTGTTTTATTTATACCGATGCTTATCTGGATGAAGAAGCGTTGAGAAGGAGTTTAAAAGAAGCCGTGGACAATTCATTCAATGCGATAGTGGTAGATGGGGATATGAGCACTAACGACCTGGTGTTGCTCGTATCCACCGGTAACAGAGGCGAAATAAGAGAAGCGGATTTTAAAACTGGTTTGAATTTTGTATGCACATCGCTTGCGAAGCGTATGGCGAAGGATGGCGAAGGTGCAACGAAGTTAATCGAGGTACGTGTAAAAGGAGCTGCATCCGTTAAGGAAGCACGAGAAATAGCGATTGCAGTCGTCAGAAGTCCGTTAGTGAAAAGTGCTATCTTCGGTGAACGCACAGACCTTACGTGTGGTCGTATCATTGCGGCTATCGGGAGTTGCACTACCATTAGCCATGTTGACCCGGGTCTAATATCCATACGATTTAAAAGTGATAAGAGAGGAGAGGTTTTAGCCGTGAACAAAGGCGAGTTCGTGGCGTTGTCTGGAGCTGCGCGGAACATATTGAAAAGCAGGGAGATTTTCATTGAGGTAGAGATGGGCGTTGGGGAAGTAGAAGCGACTGCGTGGGGATGCGATTTGACTTATGACTATGTGAAGATAAACGCGGCGTAGTTGGATAGGCATGCGGTAAATACCGATTCTTCCTACCTAATATCATGAACTGATTAAACATATATAGAATTTTTTTGTAAAACCCGCAAAATAATAATAATAGGTAATAGGATTATTGATTAAGGTAGAGAAGGGGGAAAGATGGCAAAGAAGAAGGGAAAAGTAAAAGAAAAAGATAGGGGAAGATGGCAAAGAGTGGTAATAGGTATACTAATGGCGTTGATAATGGTAGGTTCGGTAATTGCGATGCTGGTGCAATGGTAATCGCAGCAGTGTGTGAATTAGGAAGGAAAGCGTCAGCGTCACTGGAAGAACTTGATAGCCGGTATCCAGTCGCTGTATATCTTCCCATTCGCATCCACGAATGATTTGCAGGTTATTATTCCTCCAGTTACGTCCTTATTTTTCGCATGTATTATCTGCGGATATGAGCCAGTAACAATTGTGTAATTGTATGTGTGTCCCGCGTGCAGGATAACTGACGGATTGATAGTGATATTATGCCAATCGTACTGGTATCCGTCCCAGACGTCACTCGCTATTAATGTGCCATTTTCGTATAATTCAATAGACCTGGTGTGTCCACCGGTTCCCGCGCATGAGTAGGTGTACATTTTGCTCACGGTGATGTTATCCGAAGGTTTGATTTCGCCTTTATGTGTTCCCGAGATGCTGGGGTATGTTCCAGAACCGGTATCAAAATTTGGATTGTTATTCCCGCTTCCCGCTGCTCTTACTTTTATCAGCCAGAAATCCATAGAGCCCGCACCGTACGACTTCGTATATCCAGCAAGGATATAATCCCCATCAACGGTCTGCTGGACCGAGCGTGGCAAATCACTTTTAGTTCCGCCAAAGGTCATGTCCCATTGCATGCTCCCGTTTGGATCTATCTTCACCAGCCAGATAGCAGTAATAGAAGCACCAGAAGCACCGTAAATTGTAGGTCCAGCAAAGATGTAGCCCCCGTCTGAGGTCTGCTGGATTGAGTTTGCCCATTCACCACGAGCTCCACCAAAGGACCTGCCCCATTGCCTGGTACCGTTTGGATAGGTTTTAACCAGCAGAACATCATAATTAAAACTTGCAGAGGGCTTCGTATATCCGGCAAGGATATAGCCACCGTCTTCGGTCTGCTGGGCTGTATATGCCACATCATCCCTTGAACCACCAAAGGTCTTATACCATTGCATGCTCCCGTTTGGATAGGTTTTCAACAGTAAAACATATTGTAACATGGCAGTTCTATATCCCGCAAGGATATAGCCACCGTCTTCGGTTTGCTGGACTGTATGTGCCACATCATCCCCGGAACCACCAAAGGTCGTATTCCATTGCATGCTCCCGTTTGGATAGGTTTTCACCAGCCAGACATCTTTTGACCCCGCACCATACGACCTCGTATATCCAGCAAGGATATAGCCATCGTCTTCGACCTGGTTGACAGAGTATGCCACATCATCTCCGGAACCACCAAAGGTCTTATACCATTGCATGCTCCCGTTTGGATAGGTTTTCACCAGCCAGACATCTTTTGACCCCGCACCATACGATTCCGTGTACCCGGCAAGGATATAGCCACCGCCACCGTCTAAGGTCTGCTGGATTGACCATGCAGCATCATTATCATAACCACCAAAGGTCTTATCCCATTGCTTCTTCCCCTTTGAATCAGTTTTCACCAGCCAGACATCTCTTCCCCCAACACTGTACGATTCTGTATATCCAGCAAGGATGTAGCCACCGTCTAAGGTCTGCTGGGCTGTATATGCCTCATCATCCCCGGAACCACCAAAGGTCTTGTTCCATACTTCTTCAGCTGGAGTTGTTCCAGTTGCGCTGCTGACACTTACAAATGCCACAAATAGAACGGCAAATAACAACGCAATCCAGAAATATCCGGTTTTACGTCTCATTTTTTATGCTCCTTTCGAAGAGACACCGCATCAAATCCCGTGCTCGTGCATCCAGCACGCCATAAGCGCACTCCCTCGCGAATATCTCATCAAAACCACCCTCTTGATGTTGTACCTGTGCAGACACAGACGCAGACGAATCATAGATAGCAAACGGCACAGGCTCTTTTGTATGCACTTTCAACGACACCGGAGTGTAATGGTCAGGCAAGGCTAATATTTTATAGCCTACATCTGCAAATTCAGCCTCTAACCCCTTCAATATCTTACCCACTACTAACGCATCGAACTCCTCGATTGCTTTCACTTTCATCTCGATATCACCGATATGCGCCGCTTCATCCGGTGCCTCCACATGAACCAGCACGAAATCCATCGCTTCTAAGCTGTGTAAGGCGTATTCCGCCTTACCCTCGTAATTCGTGTCTACATATCCCGTAGCTCCAGGCACGTTTATCACTTCCATGCCCGCACACTTTCCTATCCCTTTTACCAGATAAACACCCGAAATTACTGAGCCTCTTACTCCATACAGCTCACCGAATTCGGGCATTGTAGGCTTCCTGCCTCCGCTCCAGAGCCATACCATATTCGCCTTCCTCTTATTACTCGCCGCCCTTCGCTCATTTATCGTGTTCGCATCCAGTATCTTCTTCGAGGTGACAATAATATACCTTAATAACTTGTTCTCTGGTAACTCTGCATCCAACCACCCACCAAGTATATCATGTGGTGGTGCTCCTCCCTGCGCACCATCTTCTAATCCCGATTTGATAACCAGAACATTGCGATAGCTAACTCCAGGATAAAACACAATCCTCTCGTCCGTAAATTCTGCGTTAAGCGCTGCTATTAATTCCCTCGCCTCTTCATCTGTTACATGCCCTCCACTGTAATCCACTATTCGCCATCCTTCCTCTGTTATGAGATTGCATCTAAATGCTATATCCCTGCTTTCAAGCGGTATGAGCATCCCTATCGCTTCCAGCGGACCCCTGCCCGTGTAATATCTCTCAGGGTCGTATCCCAGGATGGATAGCATGGCAATATCACTCCCTGCCGCCATTCCTTCAGGTATTGTTCTTACCAGGCCGCATCGACCCGCAGTAGCGATGAAATCGAGATTGGGCGTATTTGCAATCTGTAAAGCCGTTTTGTGTCCACGTTCCGGAATAGGATAATCTGCCATCCCATCCCCTATTAAAATCACGTATTTCATTCCCATACTCAACAATATTTAAGTTATACTTTCTAATAGTATATTTAAGTGAGGATAAATGGAGACGGATATGCCGGTGCGGGAAATAATGGTGCGCGAAGTGGTAACGGGAGACGGCAGTATGAACGTCAGAGAAGCGGCGAAACGGATGAAGAAATACGATGTAGACAGTATCGTGGTGCTTAACGACAGTGAGCCCGTGGGTATAGTGACACAGGGGGATATAATTAACGAGCTGGTAAGTAAAGACACAACGCCGAGTACAGTGAAGCTAAAGGACATAATGACTACACCGTTGATAACCGCGTCTCTAAACGATCGCCTTTCGGATATAGCGAAGAAGATGGCGGCAGAGAAGATAAGAAAGCTACCGATAATGGAGGAAGGCAAGTTGGTGGGAATCGTGGCGGATGTGGATATACTTTCGGTCTCGTCACAGATGAACTCGATACTGGAGGATTTAATTGAGATGCAGGTAGAACGGGACACCCTGGGAATGCAAGCAGAAGGAGAAAGGATGGGGCAGGGGATATGCGAAAAATGTGGTACCTTCTCAAATGACCTGATATTGAAAGGCGGGCTGATGGTATGCGAGAGTTGCAAAGAGGAGATAGAGGGCTTATAGGACAGAGTCCCATATACATAGCACCATGAAGAAGCGAGTAGGTAGGTTTTTAGTTTAGCTCGTGCTACTCGGTATTCTGGCGTTTTTTTTTAACGTATTTGTATAGCTAAATAAATAAACCACGAGATTTCACAAGATTAACACGAGAAATCAGGATTATTTTTGTATAAAGTAGCCAATAGTGTACTGAAACTATGTTAATATCATTCTTTTTCTCGTGAAATAAACCCATTCTGGGTTTTAGAAGAAACCCGTAGGGTTTCCTGTGGACGTGGGCAGAGCCCACGATGTGTAATCG
>JBAQFZ010000146.1:0-3052 GCA_049287525.1 Halobacteriota archaeon
TGTTGTATTTCCTTTTTAGTTTTGAGCCACAGAAAGGACATCTGTCCATACTGCTAACGGCTTCTATAACTTGTTCCATAGGTATAAAATAGTGGTTATTATAAAAGAGTTGTGGGTGAAACTATGGGGCAGTAGCACGGCAGGTAGAAAAAGAGACCGGGCTACCGGTATTTGCTGCTGAGTCGCCTGGCTGCTCGGGAGTGAGTCAGTCCAAGGGGCATCACGATTTCAATATGCAGTTTTACCGCCAGGTAAGGGCTCTACGTGAGCGGCGACCGGAATTAAAGATGCGTGAGGAGGAAAAAATGCCTTACGACATCTGCTTAATCGGGGAGTACAACATGGACTGGGACCTCAAGATACTCAGACCTCTGTTTGAGAAGATAGGCGTGCGCATTGTAGCCGTATTTACGGGTAATGAACGTATCAGGAATCTAATCAAGATGCCGGATGTGAAACTCAATGTAGTGCACTGCCAGCGTTCAGCAGAGTACATCGCGGAGATGGAAAAGGACGGCTACGAGATTCCCTTTGTACGCGTCTCGCTATTTGGTGTAGAACAGACCAGCAAAGCTTTAAGAGAGGTGGCTGCTTTCTTCAAGCTGGAGGACCGTGCAGAAGAAGTAATCGCGGAAGAAACGGCGCGGATAGATAAGGCGCTTGCGTTTTACCGTGATAAGTTAAGTGGCAAGCGAATAGCTATTTACGTCGGTGGACCGCGCGTATGGCACTGGATCGGGCTTATGGAAGAGCTTGGCATGGAGGTGGTGTCAGGCGCATGTACCTTTGCACATGAAGACGACTACGGGAAAATTAATGCCCGGCATAAAGGAGGCATACTGGTCATCGATGCACCCAATGAATTTGAACTGGAGGAGATGCTCATGAGATGCAAGTCCGACCTCTTCCTCACCGGCTTAAAGGAGAAATACTTGGCACGCAAGATGGGTATCCCCACGGTGAACTCGCATTCTTACGAGAAGGGTCCATACGCAGGCTTTACCGGCATGATAATTTTCGCTCGCGACATCTACCAGGGTATATATGCTCCAGTCTGGCGATTCCAGAACGGGATGCTGACAGAGGAGATGGAGGAGGATAAGAGAGCATGAACAAAGAGATACCTGTGGAAGGTATAACGTACGAGCAGATAAAAGTTGAGAAAGTAGTAGCTATCTCGAGTTAGTTACCTCGTGACCCGCAACTGGTGCCAGCAGAGAATCGAAGCCTGGTGGTCAATCCCGGTCGTATCTGCATGCCTCTTGGCGCTATGTGGGCTGTTTTGGGTATACACCGGGCAATACCCTTTGTGCAGGGTGCCCAGGGGTGCACTACTTACGTGCGTTATACCTTCAGCCGCATTTTTAAAGAGCCTGCCACGATAGCTACCGCTTCCTTCCACGAAGATGCCGCTGTTTTTGGTGGCAGACGTAACATAGTGGAGGGTATACGTAATTTAGTGGTGCGCTACTGGCCGGAAGTGATCGGCGTGGTAACTACCTGTTCCAGCGAGATTATCGGTGACGACATGGTTAGTTTCTTAAAAGTGGCAAAAAAGAAGTTGAGTGATGAGATCGGAGCTGATAAAGCTGACGCCATTGCTATCGTCCTAATAAACACACCCAGTTTTGCCGGTTCGCATGTGGAAGGGTACAACCGGGCAGCCAAGGCTTTTCTGGCAAGTCTGGCTACCAAGCGTACCGAGCCGAATGATAAGGTGAATATTATTCCCGGCATGATCTACCGGGGCGATATTCGTGAGATCAAGCATCTGCTATGGGAGATGGGCACTGAAGCGACTGTCCTCTTTGACATCTCGGATACTATGGATGCGCCGCTACACCCACCTCAAAGCCTGCCTTATTATCCGCCCGGTGGGACAACACTGGACGAGATAAAGGATATGGGAAATGCAGTAGCCACCTTTGCTCTGCAGCCAGAAGCTGGCGGGGCAGGTGCTCGTTTACTTGAACGCAAGTTTGACATACCGGCGGTAGTTGGACCGATGCCAGTAGGAATAGCGGCTACGGATAGCTTTATCCAATCTTTGAACCGCCTTACCGGCAAAAGAATACCGAAGGTGATTCTTGATGAGAGAGGGCGTTTGGTGGATGCTATGGCTGACAGCTTCCACCATACCATGATGAAACGTGTTGCTATCTTCGGAGACCCCGACACAGTTCTGGGGTTAACCAGATTTGTTTGTGAACTGGGCATGACGCCAGTAGCGATAGCAGCAGGCACTAAAACCAAAACTTTCACGCAGGATGCGGATGCGATCTTTGCGGAATATCAGCACCTGTTTTTGGATACGCCGAAAATCTTCAACGGCGGAGACCTCTTCGAGTTCGAGGAGTATCTAAAAACGTGCAAACGACTGGATTTGATCATTGGGCATTCCAAGGGAGTAGATATAGCCAATGAGCTTGCTGTACCGCTGGTGCGAGCTGGTTTCCCGATTTATGACCGATTCGGCTATCAGAAGAAGCCGATAGTAGGTTACCGTGGTGCGGAGCTTCTCCTTTATGATATCGCTAATGCCATACTGGAGTATCAGTATCCCGACGACCGTACGCAGCAATGATGATGTGATGCCGGTTCACTATATAAAAACGATTCTGGAATGTGAGGAGAGGATAGGAGAGGAGCAAAGCCAGATACGCTCTGTTAGGCGACGTGGCTTTTAAGCTCCATTGAAAGCGGCTTCTCTTTTAATGCACTCACTTTTAGGATGGAAAAACCGATAACGTTTCCTTCTTCATCCACTTTTTCCATTACAGCATCGTTTTCTGTCTCCCTGAAGTAGCCCGCTTTTCTCTCAAAAAGAACTTCAAGATAGTCTCCTTCTTTGCCATACCAAATTTTTACTCCCTTTCCCATAACACCTCACCTCTCTTTATCGTATCTGTGAAATATGCCGTTATAATAAACATATCACCAACTAATACTTTAACCCGTAACTCAGTACATTTTACGTAATAGGCATATTCAGTTTTCCCAATATGTCTCTGGTTTTCTTAGGTATTTCAGAGGTGATCCATTCATTCTGTAT